>JAAFID010000016.1 GCA_013297765.1 Cytophagales bacterium
CTCTCATTGATAAACAAAGCTTCCCCTAAATTCTCCTTGAGTTAATTGTTTGATGCTGCTGGGGGAAGTAACATCGTAAAGTAGGCAATTAAACGTACACACTACATTCACTTGATATTCGCCTTTGCTGTTTTGCCCATCTATCATGGAAACTATTCTAAATCCTCCAGGAGATTGGCTAAAATAAAGACCTTCTGTAGAATACTTGGCACCCCCTTCTACATAATAGATAGAAAATCCAGAATTGGGATTATTTGCTGTAAAAGCATAAGAGTAATTGCCTACTAGAAAGTAGTTTTTAAAGTCAAATTGCGAAGGTGAGTTGCCCACAAAACCAATACGTCGCCTTGTAAATTCTATACTGTTTCGTTGGCTTGTAATCTGGTTTACATAATTATTAAATGATGAATCTGATCGTGGTGGTTCTGGAATTACTGTGGATAGACCTGTAAAGCCTGCTGAGTCGGCGGTCCAGCGTACTCTTTTGCCATCAATATTTGCAGAAAAAGTCCCTTTAACATCGGGAATAGGATTTTTATTTACCTCGGTATCGTACTTTTTACAACTCCCAAATATTAGTAAGACGAGAAAACAATAGAGAATAAATTTTGCCATTACGGTAATTAAGAAGATAAATTATTTACAAAATAAAAATTAGCCAACATATTACGATGACGGGCAACAATATTGGAATTACATATTGGTAAATATATTGTACAAAACTAGGCATTTTTATATTTTCTTTTTCGGCCATAGCTTTTACTAGAAAATTTGGACCATTGCCCACGTAGGTAAATGCCCCAAATATAACCGATGCAAATGATATGGCTACTAAGTAGTGTGGCAAATTTGCCGCTTCTTGCATGGCTACAAATTGCTGTACATCGCCATAAACACCAATATTTAACCCATGCTTTGCCATAGTAACCGTAAGTGCATTGATAAAACTGGGGGCATTGTCGAGTATTGCCGACATCATGCCCGTACCCCAAAAGGTAAAAGATGGGGTAATGGCAGCAGCAACCTGGGGCGACGAGGCCAGATGTCGCATGGCTTCTAGTGCGGGCATCATGGTTACAAAAATACCACAAAATGCAAATGCTACTTCTTCTATGGGTTCCATAGAAAATTCATTCATTTCTAGAGCACCTTTGTTTGATGTTTTATAACAAATATATGCGGTCACTACTTGAATCATTTCTCGCACAAACGACAATTGGTGGTGCCCAAAATGAATGGTGGGTAGCCATTCCATTTTTCTGGGGTCGAGAAATAAACTCAATAAAATAACCCCTAACCCTATAAAATTTCTTTTGCCAATAATTATCGTTTTTTGAATTTTAGGATCATGTATAATCTCAGACTCTATTCCTTTGTCATTTTTCTTATCCATTAGAAAAAAGACAATGCCCAATACACCTAAAACAAACAACCAAGGCAAAAACAACTTTTGGGTAAACCAAAAGAAAGGAATTCCTTTCAAATACCCCATAAACAAAGGTGGGTCACCTAGCGGCGTGAGCAGTCCACCAGCATTGCTCACGATAAAAATAAAGAAAATAATATGATATGGCTTTACCTTGTATCTATTTAGCCTAATAAATGGCTTTAGCAATAGCACCGATGCCCCAGTGGTGCCTATAATATTGGCTATTACTGCCCCTATCATCAAAAATACCACATTGACCGTAGGCGTACCGTTGCGATAGGGGTGAATACATATACCACCTGCTACCACATACAATGAACCAATAATGCTGATAAATGACACATACTCTGATACTGTTTCGGCCAATTCTTCGCTCTTGCCTTGATACAAGTACACTACTGCCACCAGTGTTGCCAATGAAACTGGCACTATCTTGCCTATCTTGCTCCACCACTTGGCAAAAAACAATGGGCCAGCAGAAAGCAAAAATATAATAGCAATAAATGGAAGAATCAATAAAAAAGCCATGATGGGAATATTGAAATGAGAACTATAAAATCTTAAGTTAGCTTCAAAACAAGCAATACTTACTGTTTTTTGTAAGGTATTATACAGCCTCTACCAACTTTTTCACAGCTTCTAAAATGGGTTGCCATCCGCCGCCGTCTATGGTTTCTTTGTACCTTTTTGCCCCGTCGCCTACTTGCGAGTAATCGCCTTGGGTGGCCGTAAAAATAGTTTGCCCGTTATTTTCCTCTAGCTCATACGTTACCGTCAAGTAATTTTCTTCTATGTCTGCAACGGCAGTATTGTTGGGGTCTATCGTGGTGTAGGCTAAAAAAGTTTGTGGTCTCAGTTCAGTAATAATTCCTTTCACAAATACCATTGGCTTGCCTTCATAATCTGCTCTCCAAAGTAGTGGGCTGCCCACTTGCCAGTCAGAAACTGTTTCGCAGCCAAACATGTATTTCTTTGTTTGTTCTGGATTGATAAGTGCATCCCAGACCTTGGCGGCAGAAGCATTTATGGTAATGGTGTTTTTTACAAATAAATTCATAATTTAATTTTTTCTCTTTCGTCTATCTTTTTTTGAATCCAGTGCATATAGTGTCCATGATATACATTACGCAGTTCCCACCAATCGTTCTTGCCTACTTTGCCTCTGCACAGGTGGCTACCACACAAACAAGGGTCTATGCGAGAACTCTCAAATTCATTGACTACAAAGGTAGCATAGTCGATGGTTATTTGCTCACCAGCCAATATATTTCGCCTTGCTGCTACATCGCCATCATTTATCATCCACGTATTGGGGTCGCAACTGTGGTTTATAAAATAATCATATTGAGTGTCAATATCCTCATTTTCATAAGGACCCACATAGATATGCTCGTCTAGTTCGGTCGAATATTTTTGATAAATACTTTTATAAGGTTGGGAAAGTATCTCTACTTCTGCTCTAGTCTTGGTGGCACAACTGTCATTCCAGTTTTTAAAAATGATTTCTCCTAATGAAATATCGCTAGCGGCGAACACACCGAAAAAATTTTCGCAAATTTCCTTTTTCTCAATCTTACTATTGTACATGAAAAAGGTTTTTGCATCTGTTTCTGATATACGAGAGGTTTGAACTAAAAATTGTGCTCCCGTGAAAGCACTTCGGCTAGCGGTATTTGCCATAGAAACAAGGGAAGATATATGAATAAAAAGACATTTTGGGGATAGGTAATGATAATGTTTAACGCCTATTTTTATTACAAAAGTTTTCTATCTATGATTATGCTTGAAGGCAAGCAAAGTTCTCTTAGTTAATTTATCAATTACTTTCTATTTTAAAAAAAATAAAAGACAAAAATTTTATCTTCATTAAAATTAAGTACTTTCTAAAATTATATTTCAATACAAAATTTAAAATAAGGATTACCCAGTATTATGCCATGCAGATTTTTGTAACAATGTCACTATTTAAAAAATTGTACCACAATATGAATCTAGTTTACTCGTAAAAGATGTAAAGTATTTGTATATTATAAGTTTACATCACAACTTTCATTGTGGTTAAGCATCTCAAAATCGAATATTAATTTTTTTACAACTTTAGTTTCTTGGATTCAATAGATAAATTCAGTTTATCTACTTTTTTTTGACATCAAAAATCATTTCCTAAGCGGTGCAATTTTTATTATGGCAATAAATTGGTATTAAAATAGCCCATGCTCTTTGTTGTGGAAAACCCATGCCTATCTAACCAATTTTTCAGGCTAAATTTGACTAAATTATAAAGCAAAAATAGCCTGCGGATATGCCCGATTTTTCACATTTACACGTTCACTCACAATATTCTTTGCTCGATGGTGCGGCCAGCATTGAGGGCATGATGAAAAAAGCCAAGGCCGATGGCATGAAGGCCATAGCCCTTACCGACCATGGCAATATGTTTGGTGCATTTAACTTTGTAGCCGAGGCCAATAAAGCTGGGGTGAAACCGATAGTAGGCTGTGAGTTTTACCTTGTCGAAGACCGATTTAAAAAACAATTTAGCAAAGAAAATAAAGACCAACGGTGCCACCAACTGTTTCTAGCCAAAGACCAAGAAGGCTACAAAAATCTGTCAAAACTATGCTCACTTGGCTACATCGAGGGGCTTTACAGCAAGTGGCCAAGGATAGATAAAGATTTAGTATTGAAATACCACAAAGGCCTTATTGCCACCACTTGCTGCATAGGAGCCGAAGTGCCGCAAGCTATATTAAATAAAGGCGAAGATGAAGCAGAGAAAGCTTTTAAGTGGTGGCTCGACCTCTTTGGCGAAGACTATTATGTAGAGCTTCAACGCCACAGCATGCCAGAGCAAGACCAAGTAAATGCTGTCTTGCTGAAATTTGCAAAAAAATACAATGTAAAAATTATTTGCAGCAACGACTCGCACTACGTAGATCAAAAGGATTACAACGCACACGACATATTGCTGTGCGTAAATACTGGAGAGCTGCAAGGTACGCCAGTAGGCGACGGCAGGGGGTTTAGGTTTGGTTTTCCCAATGACCAGTTTTACCTAAAAACGCAAGCCGAAATGGCTACATTATTTAAAGACCTGCCCCAAGCCCTTGACAATACAGGCGAAATAGTAGATAAGATAGCTCCACCACATTTAAAAAGAGATATTTTATTGCCCAACTTTACATTGCCCATAGGCTTTGCAACGATGGACGACTACTTGAAGCATCTCTCTTTTGAGGGAGCAAGGAAAAGATATGGAGAAATAACGGCAGAGATTGAAGAACGCATTAACTATGAATTGCAGATAGTAAAAACAATGGGCTTCGCTGGCTATTTTTTGATTGTACAAGACTTCATTGCCGCTGGGCGAAATATAGGCGTAAGTGTAGGCCCAGGGCGAGGTTCGGCCGCAGGGTCATGCGTCGCTTTTTGTATCGGCATTACCAATATTGACCCCATCAAATATAGTTTGCTGTTTGAGCGATTCTTAAATCCAGAGAGGGTAAGTATGCCCGATATTGATATTGATTTTGATGATGAAGGAAGGCAAAAAGTTATTGACTATGTGGTAGATAAATACGGTCGTAGCCAGGTCGCCCAAATCATTACTTTTGGCACTATGGCTGCAAAGTCATCTATCAAAGATGTAGCTCGTACGCTCGATTTGCCATTGGCCGAGGCAAACTATTTGGCCAAATTAGTGGGCGACGCCCCAGGAATGACCCTCGACAAAGCATTCAAAGAAAGTAAAGAATTGGCCGACCTTAAAGAAGGCAGCGACCTTAAAGGAAGGGTATTGCAGCTTGCCCATCAGCTAGAGGGCTCTATTCGCAATACAGGGATACATGCGGCTGGTATCATCATTGCACCAGACGATATTACCAACTATATCCCTGTTTCTACCTCAAAAGAAACAGAACTGTTCATCACCCAATTTGATGGGAAAATAATAGAATCAGCAGGAATGTTGAAGATGGACTTTTTGGGGCTTAAAACCCTTACCATTATTAGAGATGCGTTGCTGATGATAAAGAAAAATCATCACATAGACATTGACATCGACCAGATACCGATGGACGATGCCAAAACTTATGAAATGTACCAACGTGGCGAAACGGTAGGCACTTTCCAGTTCGAGTCAGATGGTATGCGAGGGCATTTAAAAGATTTAAAACCGACCAATATTGAAGATTTAATTGCGATGAATGCCTTGTTCCGCCCAGGGCCTATGCAGTTTATCCCCAACTTTATCAATAGAAAACATGGAAGGGAAAAGGTAGAGTACCCACACCCCATGCTGGAAGGAATTTTGGGTTATTCTTATGGCATTATGGTGTACCAAGAGCAAATCATGCAAACGGCCCAAATCATAGCTGGATATTCTCTTGGTGGTGCCGATTTGCTGAGGAGAGCAATGGGTAAGAAAGACAAAGAAAAGATGGCCAAAGAGCGGGTCAAATTTGTCGAAGGTGCATTAAAAATAAACCAAATTCCCGAAAAGAAATCGAACGAAATATTCGACATCATGGAGCGGTTTGCAGAGTATGGGTTTAACCGCTCTCACTCCGCTGCTTATTCTGTTGTTGCTTTTCAAACAGCTTATTTGAAAGCCAATTACCCAGCCGAATACATGGCTGCAGTGCTAACACATAACATGAGTAATATTGACAAGATTACTTTTTTTATGGATGAGTGCAAAAAGCAAAATATTCCTGTGCTAGGCCCAGATATTAATGAAAGTGCACTTAATTTTGATGTGAACAAAGAAGGCAAAATTAGGTTTGGCATGGGTGCTGTCAAAGGCACTGGCGAGGCTGCTGTTAACGCCATTATTGAAGAGCGAGATAAAAATGGATTTTATAAAAATATTTTTGATTTTTCAGAACGTGTCGCCTTGCGTGTGGTAAACAAGAAAACATTTGAAAGCCTCGCCTACGCTGGGGCTTTCGATACTTTTACTGACTTGCATCGTGCACAATATTTTCATGTTACGCCCACCGACACTACTCCTTTGATTGAAAAAGCAATCAAATATGGCAATGCCGCACAAGAAGAAAAAAATGCTTCTCAAGTATCATTATTTGGTGGCAGTAGTGCAGTAGCCATGCCATTACCTAAAGTTGCACCATGCGAGCCATGGAACGATATAGAGAAGCTAAAACATGAGAAAAATGTGGTAGGGTTTTACATTTCTGGCCATCCACTAGACCAGTATAAATTTGAACTGCAACATTTTTGCAACTCTACAGCTGGCAAGGTCATGGAACATAAAAATCGAGAAGTAAGCATTGCTGGTATAGTGACCAAGGCAGCAGTGAAGCAAACCAAAACAGGCAAATCATTTGGCACATTTACGCTCGAAGATTTTAGTGACAGTATAGAAATAGTGTTGTTTGGCGAAGATTTCATTCGCTTTCAAAACTATCTTTTGGTAGGTCAATTTTTATACCTCAAAGGAAAAGTACAAACCCGATTTGGTGAGCAATGGGAATATAAAGTAGCTTCTATACAGCTACTTCCAGATATTCGCAATAAACTGGTGCGAGCAGTAAGCCTATCTGTAGATGCTGCAAAGCTAACCTCAGAAACTGCAACTAACATAGAGCAAGTGGTTGCTATGCACCCTGGTAAATGTTCTCTTAACGTGGTAGTAATATCGGAAGAAGAAAAATTGAGTTTTGAAATGGTATCGAGAAAATATAGCGTAAGCCCCAGCAACGAACTACTAGACAAGTTGGCAGAAATAAACGGAGTAGCATGTAAATTGATATAGGCAGCAAATAACCTATTGAAAAGTGCAAGTGCATTCATAAATATTGTTATTTTTACAAATCATAAGTTTCAATTAAACACGAATTAAAATGGGAAAAGCAATAGAAATCACCGATGCCAATTTTGAGGAAATTACCAAAACAGGGCTACCAGTACTTGTAGATTTTTGGGCAGAATGGTGTGGCCCCTGCAAAATGATAGGGCCAGTAGTAGAAGAATTGGCTGGAGAATATGAAGGCAAAGCAGTGATAGGAAAAATAGATGTGGATGCCAATCCTGGGGTGTCGGCTAAGTTTGGTATTAGAAGTATTCCTACATTATTGGTTTTAAAAAATGGACAAATAGTAGAAAAACAAGTAGGTGCTGTACCCAAATCGGTATTGGCACAAAAAATAGATGCCCATTTGTAAAAAAAATGATTGGGCAATTTTATAATTGCCCAATCATTTTACATTTTTTATAAATATCTGAGGTTTGTAGCTCATTTATATTTCATTATTTTTATTAGCCAAAATAATATGAGTCATGTATCTTGCTTAAGAAAAAATAGTAAACCTTCAAAATCATTTCTATATACCAAAAATCTTACTTCTCAAACTGCACACTATTGATAATTTTCATGGCATCTATTTTCATGTATTCAATAACTGGAGCAAGTGAATCGTTTTTTACAGCGGTACGAAAATAGAGGGCACCTCGCAAAAAGTGTTTGGTGGAGTCGGTTACATAAAACTGAAATTGGCTAGGCACCTCGCCTGATAGTTCGAATATGGTTGCGTAATAACCATTGGGAGTTTTCACTACCGATTCGTCAATAGAGTACGCTCTGATGTTGTGCTTATTGGTCAGTTTGTGCGAATCGTCTATCAATTCATCAAACTCAGCTTTCTTCTCGCCAAACTTTTTATACGTAATTTGAATATTGCAGTGGTTTTCTGGATAATATATGTCTAGCCAATGTGGCTCGGCAAGCCACGAAGAGTCTTTCAAAATTTTTGCCGCTGTAGAATATTCAAAAGTATAAGGATGCTTTTCTACCAGTTTTTGATAACGATGTCCTGGCAATTCAATCTTATTGAAACCTTTAGGTTTGGGATTGTATTCCTCACTACACGAAAAATTTAGGAGTGCAATGCTGAAAATTAGAAACAGAAATCGAAACGATGGAAAAGAATATTTCATTATGAATGGGAAAAGTTACCAAACTTAAAATTAAAGAAAGAAAAGGAAATGTTTTCCCAAAAAAATGCTGATGGTTCTTATTTGATTAAGCCATCAGCATTTGTATAATATGAGTGTAAAATCTAGCTTATGCGTTTGCCTTTTTCTTTTGAGAAAAATACAGAAATGCAAAAGCCACAATCAAACATGCAGGAAGTATTGAATAGTAACGCAATGTTTCTGCACCACTAGTGTTGTCTAGAGACCTGCCCAAAATTGGCAATACAAAAGACACAGAGAGCATTCCTGCACCGCCCATGATAGACATGCCTAGTGCACCAGTTTTCGGCAGTGTTTCCGCTACAAAACCAATCATGGTAGGCCAAAAGAAGCAAACACCAACCGCAAATACAAATGCGGCAGCAAAGGTTGTGTACCCAGTAGCGCTACTTAGCCATAATAGGCCTAATGTCGAGAACACTGCCGAGAACAACAACATGCCCGATGCAGAGATTTTATGTACAATGTCGCCAGCGTAGGTGCGGCCAATCATCATCAAACCATTGATGAAAACAAGCACCAATATGGGTTTTGAGATATTTCCTTTTAGTAAACCATCAATCAATTGCCCAGTACCAAGTTCTGTTGCTGCGGTGATAAACATACATATTACCATGAAAATAAAAAGTGGTTTGGCACATTCCCCAAACATTTGCCCTGTAGAAATACCCGAACTAACACGCTCTGTAACAGGAAATTTTTGCGTAAAAAATAAGTATCCGTAAAGGGCAGTAGGCACTAACATGGTAGCTATTTGCAATTGCCATGAAATCCCGGCATTGCCAAGAAAATATCCTATCAAACCACCAATCACGATTCCTCCAGGAAACCAAACGTGAAAACGGTTAAGCATTTTTACTTTGTCATTTGGGAATAATGAAGCTACCAATGGGTTGCAAGCTGCCTCTACCATGCCGTTGGCTATGCCCACAAACAAAGTAGAAATATAAAGTGGCCAAAAACTTTTGGACAAAATAGTAAGAATGACACCAGCCAAATGCCCAAAAAAAGCAATGCCAATAATTCGTTTCATACCTAGTACATCGCACAATGGTCCACCAAATATCATAGCCAAGGTAAAGCCATAGAAGGCAGTACCGCTAATGAACCCCACCTCTTCATTGGTAAGGTTAAATTCTGTTGTCCAGGCACCTATAAAACCTGCACGTAAGCCAAAAGACATAGCCGTGGTGATGAGTGCCATACAACTTGCTAAAAATAATTTTTGAGAATTGATGGTGTTAGTCATAATAATGAAAAGTTAAGGGATTAAATAAAAGCCTATCATTAGGGTTTGG
Source organism: Cytophagales bacterium (assembly GCA_013297765.1). Lineage (GTDB taxonomy): Bacteria > Bacteroidota > Bacteroidia > Cytophagales > Cytophagaceae > REBA01. The sequence goes on from JAAFID010000016.1 coordinate 9,721, forward strand.
CAAAGGTATAGAAAAAGTTGTAAAACTTTAATGGAGAGCTATAAATTTCAGTGCAATCTAGATATTAATCGGTAGCCATACTAGAATACTACTAAAAGTGGCAAAACAAATTATCTTAAAATAATCTGTTTCCCCACCAAAGGTATTTTTTCTCCATTCCAAAGAAAAGTCCCTGTAATGTTTTGAGGTAGTGTTATGGTTGCTTCGATACCTGTATTTCCAGATTTTTTAAATTTTACCTGTATTGTGCCTTGTGGGTGTGGAATACTACCTTCGGCAAAGGTTAAGTCGCCTAGATTGGGGGCAATCAATACTGTTTTAAAGCCAGCACTGGCAGGGGTTACTCCCAGTACTGTAGCCAGTAAATCATAATTGGGGCTAGCACTCCATCCATGGCAGTCAGATCGGCTTGGTTCTGGCTTTTCGGCAAATGTAGTCAATCCTATAGCAAGCATATCTTGCCAAGGCTTTAGCATGGCGACATATCGGTTGCCCAAACCTACTTTTTTCATTGCTTGATTGAGATAAAATCGGTAGTAAACAGTACACTGTACAATGTTTGTGTCGGCTACGATCTGTGTCATCAATTCTTTTGGGTCGATACTGGGGGGCAGTCCGGTAAGTACCGCCATTACGTTGCTATGTTGGCTAAATGATGATTTGTTGGGTAGGTCTGCCATCATTTTCTTTTGTGCATCCCAGCAAAGTTTGTACGTATTTTTTTTCAGCGATGCCGCTAGTGCTTTGTACTGTTTGGCTTCACCAATCATGTTAAAGGCTTGAAAAATTTCTACCGCCTTTTCTATCGCAAAAACATATTGCAAAGTATGTATGGCCGAGTTGCCATTGGCCGAGCCTTTGGGCAGTCCGCTTATTTCATCGCTTCCTAGCCAAGGCCACTCCTTGGGCCAATCTACGAAATTCCAATAAGGCAATTGACCCAACATACCTGTTTTAGCATCAATTTTATTTTTATGCCAATCCAATACTGCTTTTATTCCTAGCAAATATTGTTTAACAAAGCTACCATCTTGCTTATGCATCCAATGGTCGTGAAGCATTACCGTCCAAAACAAAGAAAATGGAGGAATGATTTGTTTGAAAATACTGGGGTATCTGCTTTGGGTAAGGCCTTCTTCTGTGCTAGAATTATAAAATTGGCTAATGGCATTTTTCATCAAACGGTCGTCGCCAGAAACATATAGCGACACTAATGCCTGTATGCGGGTGTCGCCAATATACTGTAGTTGCTCGTAATAAGGACAATCCATATAGGTGTCAAATGCACATAGTCTAGAGGTCAGCCAACCTGTATTCCAAATAGCTTTTAAACTGGTGTCGCTACTGTTGAAACTCGCATTTTCTTTGAATGGATAGCCCGTGAATTTGGAAGAAAAATTATGAATGGTTATGGGCTGCAAGAAATTATCAATTTTTATTTCTATATATCTAAATGTGCGGTAGTAGAGGGGGCGGTACAGTACTTTTTCATCTCCATTAGGGAAAATAACATCCGAATTGCCATGGACTATCTTGCCTTCTATTTCATTACGGTTGCCTTTATATTCTTGCTTTACATTGATAAATGGTGCCTCCATATAGGTCAGTGTAATTTTTGCACCTTTGCCGCCACTAATCAGCAGTTCTGGATATGCCGTTGTAAGCTTTCCTTGATCTAAAAGTATAGTGCCTGTATTCCAAGGATAAATTTCCAACTCGCCTTTACCTTTAATAAAATCATCAGAAAAAGAGATTTTTTCCATTTTTCTTACAGTAGCAAATTGCTGCGAAAATTCTTCGGTCAGTGGAATATTCCTTTGTACCAATCTTCTAGGAGATTTGCTCTGCACACCAATAGGGATGGCTGGTTCAGAAATTACGGCATTGCTAAACAATTGGTCATTGTAATCTATCATTTCCCAAGCAAATGGGTACTTGGTAGCGAAAAAGGTTTCTCTAGCACCTAAATATTTATTGTCTTCTAATATGGGGAAATAGGCATTGTTTTCTAGTACTTTCCATGTTTCATTAGTATTTACAATTGACTCATCCCCTGAGTTTCCTTGTATTACTAATCCTGTTCCGTGGGTTTCTTGCGATGCTGCTCTGTAGTCGCCTTGATTCCAAACCATTGCAGCCAATATATTTTTACCTTCTTTTAAATAGTTCGCAATATCCAAACTTTCAAACTGCCAATGTGCCACATCGCCTTTGGCAGGGCCAGTACAAATTCTTTTACCATTTACATACAGCCAATATCTATTATCGGCCGATACGTGAATAATGAATTTGGTAGGTGCAGTAGCCAAATTAAAAACTTTACGAAAATGATATACGCCATAGTGATCGTTGGTATTAGGGTGCTTTATCCATGATGCCTTCCAAATACCTGTGGTCAAATTAGGATTGATTTCGCTAGTAAGTTGTGCAGAAGCGATAAGGTTTGTCAATAAAAGAATTAAAACAGAGATATTTTTAATGGTCTGCATTGGGTTTTGATTAATATTTGAAAATTCAAAACTAAACAATACCTCCAACTAAAACATCTTTTTTTGTAAATAGATGGCTATATTTGATTTATCAATTTAGGTTTAGATAGATTTACTGCTCTAGACAAACTTAAAAAAATTGAAACTATATCATAATTCCTTGACCTCGTACAACATTTTAGAAATTGTAGGTACCATATTTAGTTTACTATTCTGCTACCTCGTCATTAAAGAGAACATTTGGTGTTGGCTGTTTGGCATACTGGCCTCTGTCATTAGCATTATACTTTTTTTAAAAGCCACCTTGTATGCTGAAGCCATCTTGGCGTTATATTATATTGCTATAGGTTGCTATGGTTGGATAGTATGGAAAAGTAACAAAAATTCGGCAATCAAAATTTCTCTATGGTCATTAAAAATTAACAGTACAGTCATCATATTGTCAGCTTTAGTAAGTGCTGGCTTGGGTTTTATTTTGTCCAATTATACCAATGCCACCAACCCCTATACCGATGCCACCATTACCATTTTTAGTTTTCTAGCATCATATAAAGAGGCTCAAAAAATACTCAGTGGCTGGGGCTTCTGGATTTTAATAAACGCAACTTCTTCGGTACTATATTTCCAACGATCGCTTTACTACTACGCCGTGTTGGCCGTTGTTTATACCTTTATGTCCATCTGGGGGTATTACCGGTGGCATAAACAGTACACACAGCAGCAGTAGCCTATTTCTTAGGTTTGTATTTTGAAAGCCTAAAAATTTTTTGTGCATCATCATCGGCCATAAGCTGGGGCAATGTTACTGCAGGATTTTCTTTCATGTATTTTTTTACTATTTCCCAGCCTAGCCATTGCCCTATTCTGCCAGGACATTTCTCACCAATCTCATTGATTTTAGGGGTTTCGCCCACATATTTATCTATCAAATGCCTATTGGTTTCAAACAATAATTTTTTTTCTATAAAATGCGACCAAATAGTACTCACATTTTCATTCACCTCTTGCAACTGCTGCCCCGAATACATCACAATCAAACTATCTGAAGCACAAGGAAGCACGGCTTGAGCAAAGTAGATGGCCTTTCCATAAAATATCATATTGCTCAGCATGGTTTCATCTTTCATATTCACTTTGTTAAATTTTGAAGATACACCCAAAGCCAGCATAGGCAGTAGATAAGGCTTGTCATATCGTTCTAAAAAATAATTAAAGTAAGGTGGGCGAAATTTTGCTCCTTTTCCCAGAAAATAATCAAGCGAAATCACAATCAAACTATCTGAAACATATAAATCTTTTTCAAAGTGAAATCCAGTGACAACAGTATTGACCTCGGGCACAAAAAATTGGGGGAAAGAATATTTAATATGTTGAAAAAATAAAGTCAATGCCACATGCAAAGAATCCATGTTTTGAAAACTTTTTTGAGTTTCTTTATTAAAATCTACTAGGGTTTTATTTTTATAAAAATCAAGTAATTGTGTGCTTACTATTTCCAAATCTTCTTTTCGCTGAACCCCCAGATAGCCCATAGTAAATTTAGGATGTCGTTGCAGAACGGAATACATTGCATTTACATCTTTTGCCTGAAACAGTTCTTTTTCTAGCCTTACTAATTGGAAGTTGGCAGCTGTTTTTTCAATCGCTTTATCATGGCATTTATCAGTACAACCTTGGCTCAAGAAAATGGTTGCAAACCAAAAAAAGCAAACTTTAATAGCATCAATTATTTTAAAGTCAAATAGATTATTGACGGGTTCTCTTTTAAATTTCATAAACCAATTAAATAGATATTGTTGGGAATAGATATTTTGCCAAAAAATAATATTGAAATTCAAGTTCTTTTTGCAACTTTAGCATTAGTTTTCTAATTATAAAGTTTTAAAATTAACCATTCACAATCATTATTAATATTAAAAATACATTCACATGAAAAGAATTTTTATACTTCTAGCTTTTATCGCCACCTCGCAACAACTTTTTTCACAAGTTAAAATAGGCATCAACCTTTCTCCAGCAATTGGTTATTCTCGTGTAGCTTTAAATTCTGATCAAAAAGGATTAGATGTATCTTCAAATGGAGCTGGTTTGGGTTTTATAGGCGGCCCCGAATTAAGTTTTTATCTAGGGAAAAATCAAAACTACTCCATAGCAACAGGAGTATGGTATAGTGTGAAAAAAGCATCTTATAAAACGACACACCCAGTTGCCTCTGGCGATTCTCTATCTACCGTAAATTATAATCTACAATACATACAATTACCCTTGACATTTAAGTTATATACCAATGAAATAGCCACCGATATGAAGTTGTATTTTCAGCTAGGTAGCAGTTTAGATATAAAAATTGGAGGCAAAGAAGTTGGGCAAAAGATAAAAAATACAGACCGTTTTAAACCAATAGACGCCTCAATAATACTAGGTGCAGGTGTAAAATATGCCTTAGGTGAAAACACAGCAATATTAGTAGGGCTTAGATATACAAGAGGTTTTATTAATAGTGTAAAATCTGATGAAGCTGATAGATTCAAAATTAACAACGATATAATTTCTTTAGACTTCGGTATTCAATTTTAATTTTTGATAGGATTATAGTTTTATTTTAAAATATATTTAGAAATAAAACTTGCATTAGTATGCTGCAAAACAAAGTATCAACTTGTTTTGCAGCATTTCTAATTATGCAGGAATAAACATTTGCTATTAAAAATAATTTATTTTTTTAACCACTATTGCAATTGTTGATAAATTCCGTACCTTTGCCCTTCCAAAAAAAATAAGAATTTTAATTACTTACAAATAATGCCGACCATTCAACAATTGGTAAGAAAAGGTAGAGAAAAGCTGACCTCGAAATCGAAGTCACCCGCTTTGGACTCTTGCCCTCAAAGAAGAGGTGTTTGTACTAGAGTATATACTACAACACCTAAAAAACCGAATTCAGCAATGAGAAAAGTTGCTAGAGTAAGGCTCACAAACGGTAAAGAAGTAAATGCCTATATCCCTGGCGAAGGGCATAATTTGCAAGAGCACTCTATCGTATTGATTAGAGGTGGCAGGGTAAAAGATTTACCAGGAGTTAGATACCACATTGTTAGAGGAGCATTGGATACTGCTGGCGTAAGTGGCAGATTGCAATCTAGATCTAAATATGGTGCAAAAAGACCAAAACCAGGTGCAGTTGCTGCAAAAGGTGCGAAAGGAGCTCCAGCTAAAGGCAAGAAAAAATAATTTATCATGAGAAAGTCGAAACCCAAAAAGAGATACGTATTGCCAGATCCTAAATTTAAGGATACAATGGTGACTAAATTTGTAAATTCACTCATGTATGATGGTAAGAAAGGTCTTGCCTACAACATTTTTTATGGTGCAGTTGAATTAGTAACAAACAAAACCAAAGAAGATGGTTTAGAGATTTGGAAGAAAGCATTGACCAATGTTTCCCCATCAGTAGAAGTAAAAAGTCGTAGAGTAGGTGGTGCAACTTTTCAAGTACCTACTGAAGTAAGACCAGATAGGAAAACTTCTTTAGGAATGAAATGGCTTATCAACTATGCTAGATCTAGAGGAGAGAAAACAATGACTGAAAAATTAGCAGGAGAAATTATTGCAGCTTCTAAAGGTGAAGGTGCAGCAGTGAAAAAGAAAGACGATACGCATAGAATGGCTGAGGCCAACAAAGCATTCTCTCATTTTAGATTTTAACTAGTCAATTGACCATACCATGGCACGCGATTTAAGATACACAAGAAATATAGGTATAGCCGCTCATATTGATGCTGGTAAAACCACTACAACAGAGCGTATTCTTTACTATTCTGGAGTAAGCCATAAAATAGGAGAAGTGCACGATGGTGCTGCTACTATGGACTGGATGGAACAAGAGCAAGAAAGAGGTATTACAATTACATCAGCTGCTACCACAGTAGATTGGATGTATAGAGAAAAAAGCTACCACGTAAACATTATTGATACTCCAGGTCACGTAGATTTTACTGTAGAGGTAAATCGTTCACTTAGAGTTTTGGATGGTTTAGTATTTTTATTTAGTGCTGTCGATGGTGTAGAGCCTCAATCTGAAACCAATTGGCGACTTGCTAACAATTACAATGTTGCTCGCTTGGGATTTGTGAACAAAATGGATAGGTCTGGTGCTGATTTTTTAAATGTTTGCAAGCAAGTAAAAGAAATGCTAGGCAGCAATGCAGTAGCCCTTCAACTACCAATAGGTGCCGAAGATAATTTTAAAGGCGTGGTAGATTTGGTAAACTTCCGTGGTATTCAATGGAATGAGCATGACAAAGGGATGACCTTTACCGAAGTTCCAATTCCAGATGATATGTTGGAAGAAGCCACAGAATATAGAGAGAAATTATTAGAGGCAATCGCTGAATTTGACGATTCTCTAATGGAAAAATATTTTGAAGACCCAGCTTCTATTTCAGAAGATGAAATATTTGCAGCATTGAGGAAAGCAACTATTGCAATGAAGATAGTTCCTATGCTATGCGGTTCTTCATTCAAAAACAAAGGTGTTCAAACAATGCTAGATTATGTGATGGCATTATTACCTTCACCTCTAGATAAAGATAACATTGTAGGTACTGACCCTGATACGGGTGTTGAAGTAACTCGCAGACCAGATACCAAAGAGCCATTTACAGCATTAGCATTTAAAATCGCCACCGACCCTTATGTAGGTCGTCTTTGCTTTATTCGTGCTTATGCTGGTGCTTTAGATTCTGGCTCTTATGTGTACAACACAAGATCGGGCAATAAAGAAAGAATATCTCGGATATTCCAAATGCATGCTAACAAGCAAAACCAAATTGATAGATTAGAAGCTGGTGATATAGGTGCAGTAGTTGGTTTTAAAGACATCAAAACAGGCGATACGCTTTGCGACGAAAAATCTAAAATTGTATTGGAATCTATGGATTTCCCAGAACCTGTAATTGGTTATGCTATTGAGCCTAAAACTCAAGCAGACTCTGACAAATTAGGCATTGCTATTGGGAAATTGGTAGAGGAAGATCCTACTTTGCATGTACATACAGATCATGAAACAGGTCAAACTATTTTAAGAGGTATGGGCGAACTTCACCTAGAGATTATTATCGACAGGATGAGAAGAGAGTTTAAGGTTGAGATTAATCAAGGAGCTCCTCAAGTTGCATATAAAGAGGCATTAACTAAAAATTATGAAACCAGAGAAGTTTATAAAAAACAAACTGGTGGTAGAGGTAAATTTGCCGATATCGTTTTTGAAATTGGACCAAGAGAAGATGGAAAGCCAGGTTTAGAGTTTGTAAACGAAATAGTAGGTGGCGTTATTCCTAGAGAATTTATTGCCCCAATCGAGAAAGGTTTTAAAGAAGCTATGAAAACTGGCGTACTTGCTGGTTATGAATTAGATTCTATGAAAGTTAGATTATATCACGGTTCTTTCCACGATGTCGATTCAGATGCACTGTCTTTTGAACTTGCAGCAAGAGGTGGGTTTAGAGAAGGAGCAAAACACGCTGGACCCAAGTTGATGGAACCAATAATGAGTGTTGAAGTAATTACTCCAGATGAATATACAGGTTCAGTAACAGGCGACTTAAACAGAAGACGTGGGTTGATGAAAGGAATGGATGGTAAAATTGGTGGTCAAGTAATTAAAGCTGACGTTCCGTTATCCGAATTGTTTGGATATGTTACTGACTTAAGAACAATTAGTTCAGGGCGTGCCACCGCTTCACTTACTTTTTCGCATTACGAATTTGTACCTGCTAACTTAGCCGATGGAATTGTTGCTAAAGCAAAAGGTATAGCAATGGCAAAATAATTTGTTAATTACAGTATTTTATATTTATCATGAATCAAAAAATAAGAATTAAGTTAAAGTCATTCGATCATAGCTTAGTCGATAAATCTTCCGAGAAAATCGTAAGAGCAGTAAAATCAACTGGAGCAATTGTGAGTGGCCCTATTCCATTGCCTACCGAAAAAGAAATATATACAGTCCTTAGATCGCCTCACGTAAACAAAAAAGCGAGAGAGCAATTTCAGATTTGTACCTACAAAAGACTAGTTGATATATACTCTACTAGTACCAAAACTGTAGATGCATTAATGAAATTAGAATTGCCTAGCGGCGTTGAAGTAGAGATTAAAGTCTAACTTATACCAATAGCACATTTGGAAAGAACCAAATTGAATTTGGTTCTTTTTTTTCTCTAAGAAATTAGTAATAAAAATGTGAATAAAGTTTGATTGCCTAGATTGTTTTCGTATCTTTGCAATCCGTTTTTAGAAGCGCATAATTTAATAATAAAATAACCTTCCACATTTATGTCTGGATTGATAGGAAAAAAAATTGGCATGACTAGCTTCTTTACTGAAGAAGGAAAAAGCCTAGGCTGTACTTTAGTTGAAGCTGAAGCTTCGATAGTTTCTCAGATTAAAACCATTGAAAATGATGGCTACTATGCTGTACAGCTTGCTTATGGCGATTGCAAAGATAAATCTTTGTCTAAAGCTGAACTGGGTCACTTAGCTAAAGCCAATAGTAAAGGAAAGAGAAAGTTGGTTGAATTTAGAACTTTTGAAAATCAAGTTTCTTTGGGTCAGGCATTACAGATATCAGATGTTTTTAAAGAAGGTGAAAAAATAATTGCCGTAGGCACATCTAAAGGAAAAGGTTTCCAAGGTGTTGTTAAAAGACATGGATTTGCTGGGGTTGGTGGTCAAACACATGGTCAGCACAATAGATTAAGACATCCAGGTTCTATTGGAGCTTGTTCTTTTCCAGGTAGAGTATTTAAAGGAACAAGAATGGGAGGTCGTATGGGTGGCGACAGAGTTAAGGTAAAAAATCTTGAAATATTGAAAATATATCCAGAAAAGAATTTAATTCTTTTAGCAGGAGCAATACCAGGAGCAAAAAATTCATTTGTAATTCTTGAGAAATAATATGGAATTATCTGTAATTAACAATAAAGGTATAGACACAGGTAGAAAGGTAACCCTATCCGATGATGTGTTTAATGTAGAGCCAAATGACCACTCTATTTATTTAGATGTGAAGCAATATTTGGCCAACCAAAGACAAGGTACTCACAAATCTAAAGAACGTAATGAAATTGCAGGTTCTACTAGAAAGTTGAAAAAACAAAAAGGTACAGGTGGTGCTCGTGCGGGTAGTATAAAATCAGGAACAATAGTAGGTGGTGGTAGAATATTTGGTCCTAGACCAAGAGATTATCATTTCAAACTCAATAAAAAAGTGAAAATATTGGCAAGAAAATCTGCCATTGCTTACAAGATTAAAGAATCGTCTATTTTAGTATTGGATGATACTAAAATAGGTACTCCAAAAACTAAATTATTTCTTTCTCTTTTGGGAGATTTAAAACTTTTAAACAAAAAAACATTATTAGTACTTCCAGAAGTAAATAATAACGTTTATTTGTCAAGTAGAAATATTTTGAATGCAAAAGTAGTATTGGCTGAAGATTTATGTACATACGATTTGCTTCATGCAGAAAGTGTTGTTTTGATGGAATCTTCCATTTCAAAAATAGAAAATATCCTTAATTAATTATGGAAATTGTATTAAGACCATTGGTAACTGAAAAAGTTACTAAGATGAACGAAAAAGGAACTTACGGTTTTGTTGTAGCTAAAAAAGCAAATAAAATTCAGATTAAGTTGTATGTAGAAAAAACATACGGAGTTAATGTGCAATCAGTAAGGACATTAATTGTTGCTGGGAAAGCAAAAAGTAGAAATTCAAAATCTAAAGTATTAACTGGTAGTACTTCTGCTTATAAAAAAGCTTTTGTAACTGTGGCTACTGGCGAGGTAATAGATTTTTATTCAGGTTTATAAGACTAATTAAGTTATGTCAGTAAAAAAGTTAAGACCAATCACACCAGGGCAAAGATTTAGAATTGCTCCTTCTTTTGATGAGATTACGACCAATATTCCAGAAAAGTCGTTATTGTCACCTATAAAAAAATCAGGTGGTAGAAATAGCGAAGGTCGTACTACCATGAGATATATTGGCGGTGGTCACAAAAAACAATATAGAATAATTGATTTTAAAAGAGATAAGCATAATATTCCTGCAGTAGTAAAATCTGTAGAATACGACCCAAATAGAACTGCTCGTATTGCATTGTTGGCTTATGCAGATGGTGAAAAAAGATATATAATTGCTCCCGAAGGTATTAAAGTAGGTGCTACTTTAATGTCAGGTACAACTGTTCAACCAGAATTGGGTAACGCAATGCCATTATCACATATACCCATGGGTACTGTGATTCATAACATTGAACTTAAAGTAGGTAAAGGTGCATCTATTTGTAGGAGTGCTGGAACTTATGGTCAGTTAGTTGCACGAGATGGTAAATTTGCTACTGTAAAATTGCCTTCTGGCGAAATGAGATTAGTTTTAGCTACTTGTTACGCAACTATCGGAACAGTATCTAACGGTGACCACATGAATGTTGTCATGGGTAAAGCTGGTAGAAACAGATGGATGGGTGTAAGACCTAGAACTAGGCCAGTAGCTATGAATCCAGTAGATCACCCAATGGGCGGTGGTGAAGGTAGAGCTTCAGGAGGTCATCCAAGATCTAGAAATGGTTTGTACACTAAAGGTAGAAAAACCAGATCTAACAATAAATATTCCGATAATCTCATTATTTCAAGAAGAAAGTAAATTTTATATACAATGGGACGTTCTCTTAAAAAAGGGCCTTATATTGATTTTCGCTTAGACAATAAAGTTCAAGCACTAAATGTAAGTGGTAAAAAGACAGTGGTTAAAACTTGGTCTAGAAGATCTATGATTTCTCCTGATTTTGTTGGCCATACATTCGCTGTTCACAACGGCAATAAATTTATACCTGTGTATGTTACAGAAAACATGGTAGGTCATAAATTAGGTGAATTTTCTCCTACTAGAAATTTTCGTGGTCATACTGCTAAAAAGGATAAAGGTAAATAGACATGGAGCAAGTAATTAAACAAAGAAGATCTGTTGTAAAAAGACAGAAAAAGCAAGCTGAACTTGCTGCCAAAAAAAGCGGTCCCGTTAATGTAAAACTTAACAATGTTCCTACCTCAACTAGGAAAATGAGATTAGTGGCTGACCTAATTAGAGGTTTAGAAGTAAATAATGCGTTGGGTGTTTTGAAATTTCAATCCAAGCAAGGTGCTGCGAGATTAGAGAAATTGCTTCTTAGTGCTATGGCAACATGGGAAATTAACCATGGCAAAATTGATGAATACGAATTAATCGTATCTGAAATATTTGTAGATGGTGGTGCTATTCTTAAAAGACTTAGACCTGCTCCTCAAGGCCGAGCACACAGAGTTAGAAAAAGATCTAATCACGTCTCTCTTCAAATATCTTCAGTAGGTGCATCTGGACATAATGTTAAATCTGAACTTAAAGAAGTATCAGTAGTTGAAGAAGCACCAGTTGTTACAAAACCAAAAGTTGCTAAGACTAAAAAATCATAATTATAAAGATATTATCATATTACTACAATGGGTCAAAAAGTAAATCCAATAGGTTTTAGATTAGGAATAGTAAAAGGTTGGGATTCTAATTGGTATGGGGGAAGAACTTTTGCTGAGAAATTAGTAGAAGACGAGAAAATTAGAAACTATGTTTTTGCTAGAATTCCTAAAGGTGGAATATCTAAAATAATCATTGAAAGAACACTTAAACGGGTTACGCTTACTATCAATACCGCAAGACCAGGTGTTGTAATAGGTAAAGGTGGCACAGAGGTAGATAATATCAAAGAAGAATTAAAGAAAATCACGGGTAAAGATGTTCAAATAAACATATTTGAAATTAAAAGACCTGAACTTGATGCTAAACTTGTTGGTGAATCTATTGCTCAACAATTGCAAGCAAGAATTTCTTTTAGAAGAGCAATGAAGCAATCTATTTCTTCTACAATGAGAGTAGGCGCTTTGGGTATAAAAGTTAAACTTTCTGGTAGATTAGGTGGTGCTGAAATGGCAAGATCTGAACAATATAAAGAAGGTCAAATTCCTTTACATACTTTAAGAGCAGACATAGATTATGCTTTATCGGAAGCCTTAACTGTATATGGTAAAATTGGTATCAAAGTATGGATATTCAAAGGCTTAGTTTATGGAAAGAGAGATTTGTCGCCTAATATAGGCATGAATGCCTCCGTCGCCAATACTTCCTCTTCAAATTCTGCTGATTCTGGAAAATATCCTGCTGACAGAAAGAAAAGAGACAACAGCAGACCAGATAGAAGAGGTGGTAATTCATCTCCAAGAAAACCAAAGGATAATTAATTAATACTTCAAGTATAAATTTGTAGATAATGTTACAACCGAAGAGAACAAAGTATAGAAAGCAGCAAAAAGGGAGAGTAAAAGGGATTGCAACTAGAGGAGCAAATATTGAATTTGGTTCTTATGCAATCAAATCCTTGGAGCCTGGTTTTATTACCTCTCGTCAATTAGAAGCGTGTAGAATAGCTATTACAAGAGCTATGAAACGTGAAGGGCAAGTTTGGATTAGAATTTTCCCTGATAAACCAATTACCAAAAAACCTGCAGAGGTTCGTATGGGTAAAGGTAAAGGAGCACCTGAATATTGGGTTGCTATTGTTAAGCCAGGTACTATTTTGTTTGAAGCAGGCGGAGTAACAAAAGAATTAGCTTACGAAGCACTAAGATTGGCTCAAGGAAAATTGCCAGTGATAACTAAATTTGTAGTTAAACCCGATGCTATCTAATTGATATGAAAAAGTCTGAAATAAAAAAATTATCCATTTCTGAAATTAAACAACAAACGTTGGTTCAAAAGGATTTGGTATCGAAGTTAAAATTTTCTCATGCCATTTCTCCTTTAGAGAATTCTTCAAATATCAGAAAGGCAAAGAAAAATGTTGCTAGATTGCTAACTGAGGCTAGAATTAAAGAAAATAATATTTAGTATGGAAACTACAGAACAATTACAAGAAAGAAAATTAAGAAAAGAAAGAGTGGGTAAAGTTGTCAGCAATAAAATGACAAAATCAATCACTGTTGCTGTAGAGAGAAAAGTAAAACATAGTAAATATGAAAAATTTATTCATAAGACGACTAAGTTAATGGCTCACGATGAAGCTAATACTTGTAACATTGGCGACACTGTTAGAATTATGGAAACTCGTCCATTGAGTAAAAGCAAAAGATGGAGATTGGTTGAGGTGGTTGAGAGAGTGAAATAATACTTATATAGATTGATACTTTATTAGGATATGATACAACAAGAGTCAAGATTAATTGTAGCGGATAACAGTGGTGCCAAAGAAGTGCTTGTTATACGTGTATTAGGTGGTACCAAGAAAAGATACGCATCTCTTGGAGACAAGGTAGTAGTTGCTATTAAATCTGCAATATCATCTAGTAATGTAAAAAAAGGAACTGTTTCTAAGGCCGTTATTGTACGTACTTCTAAAGAAGTTCGCAGACCAGATGGTTCGTATATTAGATTTGCAGACAACGCAGCAGTATTGTTGAACAACAGTGATGAGCCAAGAGGAACTCGTATATTCGGTCCAGTAGCTCGTGAATTGAGAGAAAAACAATTTATGAAAATTGTATCATTGGCACCAGAAGTATTGTAATTATGAAAAGTATTAAATCTGCTAAGGTAAAAATTAATTTAAGAAAGGGCGATAATGTTATTGCTATTTCTGGAGATTCTAAAGGTAAAACTGGGATAATTACTTCTGTTTTAACTCAGGACAATAAAGCAATTGTAGCTGGACTTAACATTGTAACTAAACATGTTAAACCTACTACAAATAAACCTAATGGCTCTATTGAGAAAATGGAAGCACCTATTCATATTTCTAATTTACTTATTGTTGATTCAAAAGGTAAAGCAAGTAAAATTGGAAAGAAATTGAATAAAGAAGGTAAATTCATTCGTATAGCTAAAACTACAGGGGAGGAAATTAAAAATGGCTAATCCAAGATTAAAAGATAAATACTTAAAGGAAGTTGCTCCATCATTAGTGACCAAGTTCCAATATAAATCATCGATGCAAACGCCTAAAATTACTAAAATTGTAATTAATAGAGGGATTGGTGCAGCGGTTGCTGATAAGAAGCTAATTGATGTAGGTGTTGATGAGCTAAGTACTATTACTGGTCAAAAAGCAGTATCTACAAAATCTAAAATTGACGTTTCTAACTTTAAATTGAGAGCTAATGTACCCATTGGTGCAAAGGTTACATTAAGAGGTGATAGAATGTACGAATTTCTAGATCGTTTGATGACAGTAGCTTTGCCAAGGGTTAGAGATTTTAAAGGCATAAATGATAAAGGTTTTGACGGCAGAGGTAATTACACTCTAGGTGTTAAAGAGCAAATTATTTTTCCAGAAATTTCTATCGACAAAGTATCTAAAATCTCTGGTATGGACATCACATTCGTGACTACAGCCAATACAGATGAAGAAAGTTTAGAATTGTTGAAGCAATTTGGGATGCCATTTGCAAATCAAAAAAAATAATTTTATAAAAATAACATACAATGGCTAAGGAATCGATTAAAGCTAGAGGTGATAAAAAAATTAAACTAGTAGCTAAATATGCTGTAAAAAGAGCCGCTTTAAAAGCAGCTGGTGACTGGTTGGCATTGGATAAATTGCCAAGAAGTTCATCAAAAGTGAGAATTCACAACAGATGTAATTTAACTGGTCGTCCTAGAGGATATATGAGAAAATTTGGAATCAGTAGGGTTCTATTTAGAGACATGGCCTCTGCTGGTAAAATACCTGGCTTAACGAAATCTAGCTGGTAATTTTGTATTCAGTAATTTATTTCATATCTTTGCAGCCCTCTTTATAACAACACTAATATTTAATACAATGACAGATCCAATTGCAGATTACCTTACTAGGTTACGTAATGCGATTAAAGCTAATCATAGAATTGTAGAGATTCCATCATCTTCTATAAAGAAGGAAATCACTAAAGTTTTATTTGATAAAGGTTACATCCTAAATTATAAATTTGATTCTACTGGTGTTCAAGGTTTAATCAAAATTGCATTGAAGTATAATGCACAAACTAAAGAATCCGCAATCACTAGTTTAGAAAGATTCAGCTCACCTGGTTTGCGTAAGTATTCTCAATCTGGAGATATACCTAGAGTATTGAATGGTTTAGGTGTTGCTATAGTTACCACTTCTAAAGGAGTAATGACAGACAAAGAAGCCAGGAAAATGAATGTTGGTGGCGAAGTGTTGTGTTTTGTTTATTAATTGATTTTATATGTCAAGAATAGGAAATAAACCAGTTGTTTTGCCAGCGAAGGTAGAAGTGACTGTATCAAAAAATAATGATGTTGTTGTAAAAGGACCTAAAGGTTCCCTTACAAGAGCTATAGATAAAGATATATCAGTATCTGTTGAAAACGGTATTTTGTCTGTAACAAGACCTACTGAGCAGAAACGCCATAAAGCACTTCATGGATTGTATAGATCATTAATCAACAATATGGTTCATGGCGTTAGCGAAGGTTACAAAATTGACTTAGAATTGGTTGGTGTAGGTTACAAAGCTACTGCTAATGCTAATATATTGGAATTAAGTTTGGGTTATTCTCATGCTATATTCTTTTCATTACCTACTGAAGTTTCTGTTAAAGCTGTAACTGATAAAGGTAAGAATCCGATTGTAACTTTGGAATCATCCGATAAAGAATTAATAGGTCAAATATCCGCAAAAATTAGGTCTCTAAGAAAAGTAGAGCCATATAAAGGCAAAGGTGTAAGATTTGTGAATGAGGTGGTAAGAAGGAAAGCTGGTAAAACTGCAGCTAAATAATAACTGTTCTATTAGAATAATAACTGATTCATGGCAACTAATAAAGATCTTCGTAGATCAAAAATTAAAAAATCAATACGTGGAAAAGTCACGGGGACTACTGAAAAGCCAAGATTGTCTATTTTCAGAAGTAATGATGATGTATATGCACAACTTATAGATGATTCTAAAGGACATACTGTTTTATCATTTTCTACCAAATTGGTAAAAAACGAAACTGGTACCAAAATAGACTTGTCGAAATTGGCTGGTAAAATGTTGGCTGAAAAAGCTGTGCAAAATGGTATTTCTTCAATAGTATTTGATAGAAATGGTTACCTGTACCATGGTAGAGTTAAAGCACTTGCAGAAGGTGCAAGAGAAGGCGGACTTAAATTTTAGATATTTATATGGCACAAACAAATCTTCGTTCTGTTAAGGCAAGCGAAATCGAGCTTAAAGAAAAAGTTGTTGCGATTCAAAGAGTTGCTAAAGTAGTAAAAGGTGGTAGAAGATTCAGCTTTGCGGCAATAGTAGTAGTAGGGGATGGCAAAGGAGTTGTTGGTTATGGTTTAGGTAAGGCCAATGAAGTAACAGATGCTATTACCAAAGGAATTGATGATGCTAAGAAGAATCTAATTAAGGTTCCTGTGTTGAAAAATACTTTGCCTCATCCTATGCATGGCAAATTTTCTGGAGGTTATGTATTTCTGAAGCCAGCAGCAGCAGGTACTGGAGTAATAGCGGGCGGTGCAATGAGAGCTGTTCTAGAAAGTGCAGGCATTAAGGATGTACTTGCTAAATCAAAAGGTTCTTCAAATCCTCACAATGTGGTAAAAGCTACTTTTGATGCTTTGTTGAAAATGAGGGCACCTCATTTAATAGCAGAAGCTAGAGGCGTAGATTTGAATAAAGTTTTTAACGGTTAGTATTATGTCTATAGTAAAAATTACACAGGTTCGTAGTCTTATTGATAGACCTAGCAACCAAAGAAGAACGATACAAGCATTGGGACTTGGTCGCATTAATAAATCGGTTGAAGTTAATCTTACCCCACAAATTCAAGGGATGATTAATCATGTTAATCACTTAATTTCAGTTAAAGTTCTTTAATAATGAAACTTGAAAATTTGAAACCAGCTTATGGCTCGGTAAAAAATACTAAAAGAATAGGTCGCGGTACTGGTAGCGGTAGAGGTGGTACTTCTACAAGGGGGCATAAAGGTGCGAAATCTAGATCGGGTTACAGTTCTAAACCAGGATTTGAAGGAGGTCAAATGCCTTTACATAGACGTTTACCTAAATTTGGATTTACTAACCCCAATAGAGTAGAATTTAAAGGAATTAATCTTGATGCACTTCAACTTATTGCTGATAAGATAGGGGGAAGTAAAATAGATATTCAAGTTCTTATAGAGAATGGCTACGTTTCTAAAAGTGCGAAAGTTAAAATTTTAGGTAGAGGTGAATTTAAATCTAAAATCGAAGTATTTGCAAATGCCTTTACTGCTTCTGCAGCTAAAGCGATTGAAAGTGCAGGCGGTAAAGCTGTTATAGTATAATGAAACGGTTGATACAAACCATAAAAAACATTTTTGCAATCGGTGATTTAAGAATAAGAATTCTTAACACCGTTGCTTTTTTGCTTGTTTTCAGATTAGGATCTTATGTGGTATTGCCTGGAGTAAATCCTGCAGCTATTGAGGATTCCAATGCTCAATCTGGTTTCCTAGGAATTGTAAATACCTTTAGCGGCGGAGCATTTAGTAACGTTTCTGTATTTGCCCTAGGTATCATGCCTTATATTACCGCTTCGATAGTTATTCAATTGTTGACATTTGCAGTACCACAAGTTCAAAAGTTACAAAAAGAAGGTGAATCAGGTAGAAAAAAACTTAACAATTGGACAAGGTTATTAACCATTGTCGTTTGTACTTTTCAGTCGGTAGGATATTTAGCGGCTTACGTTAAGCCAGATATGATATTTTTTGGTATGGATAGCTTATTCTTTTATGTAAGCCGAATTATCATTCTTATCTCTGGAACGATGTTTTGTCTATGGTTAGGTGAAAAAATTACAGATAAAGGTATCGGCAATGGTACTTCAATGCTTATCATGATTGGTATTATTTCTCGCTTCCCTCATGCTATTACAATAGAAGGTTACTCTAAAGGTATGAAAGGTGCTTTTCCTTTTGTCTTGGAGTTGGTCGCTTTATTCTTCGTTGTAATGTTTGTTGTGATGATTACTCAGGCCGTTCGTAAAATTCCTGTTCAATATGCTAAGCAAGTTGTAGGCAATAAAGTATATGGTGGTCAAAGACAATATTTACCATTAAAAGTGATAGCAGCGGGTGTAATGCCGATTATTTTTGCACAATCTGTAATGGTACTACCTCCAATGTTGGCCAGTTTCTTTGGAAATGATAGCGATACTGCAATGCAATTAGCTTCTACCTTTTCTGATTTTACTTCGTGGCAATACAATTTGTTATTGGTTTTTCTAATAGTTGTTTTCACCTTCTTCTATACCGCATTATCTGTTAATCCTAAAAATATTTCAGATGATATGAAGAGAAATGGTGGCTTTATAGCTGGTGTTAAACCTGGTGATGAAACTTCTAATTTTATTGATGAGGTATTGTCTAGAATTACATTCCCTGGAGCCTTGTTCTTGTGTGCTATTGCAATTCTACCTGCTATTGCTTCTATGGTAGGTATTACAAGAGAATTTGCCTATTTCTATGGTGGTACATCTTTACTGATAGTAGTAGGAGTGGTGTTAGATACTATTCAACAGGTTGATAGTTATTTGTTGATGAAAGAATATGATGGTATGATGAAGTCTGGAAAAGTACTTGGTACTTCACCTACTTCACCAGCATAATAGCATCTTAATAATTATCTTTCAGATGTTATATTACAAGACACGTGAAGATGTTGATATAATTAAGCAATCTTCTGAAATATTAGCACATGTTCATGCTATAGTTGCTAGTAATATAAAAGAAGGAGTTGCTACGGTTGATTTAGATTTGTTGGCATTTAAATATATAACTGATAAAGGAGGGTATCCTTCTTTTAAGAATTATAACGGTTTTCCTGCATCCTTATGTATTTCTATTAATGATGGGGTTGTTCATGGATTGCCAAGTAATTATAAATTGAAGCAGGGAGATGTAGTTTCAATAGATTGCGGAGTATTTTATAAAGGTTTCCATAGTGATTCTGCATATACTTATGCAGTAGGCGAGGTTTCAGATGAAGTAAACACATTATTGAAAACTACAAAAGAATCGCTCTATGTTGGTATTGAGCTTGCAAAAGTGGGAAATAGATTAGGAGATGTGGGAAATGCAATCCAAACTCATGTAGAGAAAAAAGGTTTTTCAGTAGTTAGAGAATTGGTAGGTCATGGAATAGGTAAAAGCCTACATGAGTCACCAGAAGTTCCTAATTATGGAAAAAGAGGACAGGGTTTCAAATTGCAAGATAATTTAGTGCTAGCAATTGAACCAATGGTAAATTTAGGAAAAAAGAATATATTTCAGGATCGTGATGGTTGGACGATACGAACAGTTGATAAAAAACCTTCTGCTCATTTTGAACATACTGTTTTGATTAATAAAAATACACCTGAGATATTGACCACATTTAAATACATAGAGGAGGCACTAAATTAATGTCGAAACAGTCGTCAATAGAACAAGATGGAATAATCATCGAGGCATTATCAAATGCTATGTTTAGAGTGGAGTTGGAGAATGGACATCAAGTGGTAGCTCATATATCAGGTAAAATGAGAATGAACTACATTAAGATTTTGCCAGGAGATAAAATACGATTAGAAATGTCTCCTTACGATTTATCAAAAGGAAGAATTGTTTACAGATATAAATAAGATTTAAGATGAAAGTAAAAACTTCAATTAAAAAAAGAAGCGCCGACTGCAAAATTATTCGCAGACACGGAAAGCTTTATGTAATAAATAAAAAGAATCCAAGGTTCAAACAAAGACAAGGTTAATATATGGCTAGAATTGCTGGTGTAGACATCCCTGATAATAAAAGAGGGGAGATAGCTCTAACGTACATTTACGGCATAGGTCGTAAATCTGCTCAAACAATCCTTACGAAAGCAGGGGTTAATTATGATAAAAAAGCGAATGCTTGGAGTGATGATGAATCAACTGCAATTCGTACTGTGATAGGTGCCGAATATAAAGTTGAGGGGGTCTTGAAGTCTGAAGTTCAAATGAGCATTAAACGTCTTTTGGATATTGGTTGCTATCGTGGATTAAGACATAGAAAAGGTCTTCCTGTTCGTGGTCAAAGAACTAAAAATAATTCTAGAACTCGTAAGGGTAAGAGAAAAACTGTAGCAAATAAAAAGAAAGCAACTAAATAATTAATCCTTATTATGGCACAACAACAAGTGGCTGGTAAAAGAAAAGACAAAGCCAAAAAAAGAGTTGTAATCGTGGAAGCGGTTGGTGAAGCTCATATAAGGGCTTCTTTTAACAATATTATTATTTCATTGACTAACCTTTCGGGTCAAGTTGTATCTTGGGCATCTGCTGGAAAAATGGGTTTCAAAGGGTCTAAGAAAAACACTCCTTATGCTGCTCAAATGGCAGCTCAACAATGTGCCCAAACTGCATATGACTTAGGTATGAGAAAAGTCGAAGTTTTTGTAAAAGGGCCAGGCTCAGGAAGGGAATCTGCAATTCGTACTTTACAAAATTCAGGTTTAGAAGTCACTCTTATCAAAGATGTAACACCCCTTCCACATAATGGATGCAGACCTCCTAAAAAGAGAAGGGTTTAATTATTGTTTTATAGAGAAAATTCAGAGTAATGGCTAGATATACAGGTCCAAAACAAAAAATTGCTAGAAAGTTTAATGATCCAATCTTTGGACCTAGCAAAGTTTTACAAAAGAAAAATTATCCTCCTGGGATGCATGGTAGAGGCAAGAAAAGAAAAATGTCGGAATATGCAGTTCAGTTAAGTGAAAAGCAAAAAGCTAAATATACTTATGGTGTACTGGAGCGTCAATTTGCTAAAATATTCGAAGTTGCTGCAAAGAAAGAAGGTATTACGGGAGAGAATCTCTTAAAATTTCTAGAAGCAAGACTTGATAATACTGTTTTTCGTTTGGGAGTTGCAACTACAAGAAGAGCTGCACGACAACTGGTATTGCATAAACATATTACTGTAAATGGGGAAATAGTAAATATTCCTTCTTACACTTTGAAACCAGGAGATGTAGTAGGTGTACGTGAGAAATCTAAATCGTTAGAGATAGTAACAAATAGTTTGGCAACAACCTTATCCAAAAAGTTCTCTTGGTTAGAATGGGATGGCAAGGATTTGATTGGCAAATTTGTAACCTATCCTATGAGAGATGAAATTCCTGAGAGAATAAATGAACAATTAATCGTAGAGTTGTACTCTAAATAATCCTAGTACGCCTATAATTGTTTCATTGAATTTAATTTAAATAACAAAACAATGTCTATACTTTCATTTCAAATTCCCGATAAGGTGGTAATGGAAAAGGCTGATGATTTTCACGGTCTATTCGAATTCAAACCTTTGGAAAAAGGCTATGGTATTACTGTAGGTAATGCTTTAAGAAGAATCCTTTTATCTTCTTTAGAGGGTTATGCAATTACAGGAATTAAAATACCAGGTGTTTTGCATGAATTTTCTACCATACCTGGTGTGGTGGAAGATGTATCTGAGATAATTCTTAACTTAAAGCAAGTAAGATTTAAGAAAATTTCAGAGAACGTTGACTCTAAATGTGTCATTTCAATAAAAAAACAGGAAGAATTTAAAGCTGGAGATATTTCTAAATTTACCTCCACTTTTCAAATTCTGAATCCAGAGTTTTCAATTTGCAAATTAGATTTAAGCGTCAATTTGGATATTGAAATTACGATTGAGAAAGGTCGTGGTTATGTTCCAGCCGAAGAAAATAAATTAGGAGATCAAGTTTTTGGATATATTCCTATTGATGCTATTTTTACGCCAATTCGAAATGTAAAATATAGTATTGAGAATACTCGTGTGGAACAAAAAACTGATTACGAGAAACTGATACTTGATATAGAAACTGATGGCTCTATACACCCAGAGGATGCTTTGAAGGGGGCTGCAAACATATTGATTAAGCACTTTATGTTATTCTCGGATCAAACGATGACCTTTGAAACTGCAAAGGCAGATGAAGAAGATACTGTAGATGAAGAGTTCTTGCACATGAGAAAATTGCTTAAAACTTCTCTTGCAGATTTAGATTTGTCTGTTCGTGCATACAACTGTTTAAAAGCAGCTGATATCAAAACATTAGGAGATTTAGCTGCTCTTGATATTTCTGATATGATGAAGTTCAGAAATTTTGGTAAAAAATCACTTGCTGAGTTAGAGCAATTAATAAACGATAAAAACCTTTCTTTCGGAATGGATTTATCTAAATATAAATTAGACGAGGATTAATAATCATGAGACACGGTAAAAAAATAAATCACTTAGGAAGAACAGCTCAGCATAGACAAGCATTATTGTCAAATATGGCTTCTTCATTGATTTTGAGCAAAAGAATTACTACTACCCTTGCAAAAGCCAAGGCGTTGAAAAAATATGTAGAGCCTTTATTGACTAGATCTAAAGATGATTCTACGCACTCGAGAAGGCTGGTTTTCTCTTATCTTCAAAACAAAGAATCAGTAGATCAATTGTTCACTGATGTAGCAGTCAAAATTGCGAATAGACCAGGTGGATATACTAGAATTATTCGTGTTGGTACTAGATTAGGCGATAATGCTGAAATGTGCATTATGGAATTGGTAGATTACAATACCATCTATGGAAATAAAACCAATACTACTGCTGCTAAAAACAAAACTAGAAGGTCTAAAAAATCTGCTAGTACTGCATCTGTAGTAGATTCAACTACAGATATTATTTCTACAGAAGAGCAATCAAAATCAGAATAATATTATCATGAATGAAAAAAACACCTCTTGAATATTTTCAAGAGGTGTTTTTTATTTTTTAAAGACTTGATTTTTTTAGGAATAACAACCCTTTACTTGTTCTACTTGCATCCATATCTAATTTATTTTATGGCAAAATATAACTCGTTATTCTGTAATTTAAAAACAGACTTTATGTAACAAGCAATACATTTTCCTTTTTCTCATTCATAATTCATAAACTTGCTAAACAAAAAAGGATTCCGATAAAATCAGAATCCTTTTTTGCAACCACTCACAACGGCTTATACTTTATTTACTAGTATTTGGTTGTGTGTTTTTCTCTTCTTTTGATTTTTTTTCTTTTTTACCAAATACACTAAAATGAATGTACCTGCTAGGTCTAGCTTTCATGTCTAGCAAAAGATTGTCTAGGTCTTTTGCCGAGGTATTTAAATTGTTGTAAAATTCTTTGTCATTGACCAGCATGCCCATACTGCCTTGGCCTTTGTCTATTTTAGAAGAAATGTCTGAAAGGTTCTTCATGGTGGCAGTGGCATTGTCAACCACTTTTTTTAATTCCAAATCGTTTAGCGAGTCGGCAAAAGTGTTCATTTTAACAAGTAGTGGCTTTACCGAACGCTCAGTTTCCTTTAGTGATGCGGAAAGAGCATTCAAATTGGCTACTATTCCTATAAAATTATTTTTGCTATGTGCCATGGTCAATCGCAAATCCATAGACGCCATCTCGGCATTGGTCATGATGCCATTGATGCTTTTGCCCATGCGGTCTCCAAGGATTTTATTTAACTTCAAAATCGTAGAATCCAAATTGTCGATGATGGGCAATGCTTTTTCAGAAATCATGTCGGCCATAGCCTTCTCTTTGTAGCCAGCTATAGTATCGCCCGATTCAAATAATTTAGCATTATGTTTCAATGTCAAAACAACCATTTTGTTGCCCAATAAACCAGAGCTAGCAAGTAGTGCAACAGTAGAATCGCCCACTTGAATGTCTCTATTCACATCTAGCGTTACCAGCACTTGGTTGTTGCGGTCGGGCATGAGTGCCAAAGACTCTACTTTGCCTACATTGATACCACTTACATACACCGCATTGGACGCTGCCAAGCCATCAACGGAATTGAAAACTACAAAATATTTTTTTCTGGGCGAAAATACATCTTCGCCTTTCAAATAATTGACACCAAAAAATAGCATGGCACCTGCGGCCACTGCTAGAATACCTACTTTAACTTCTTTTGAGATTTGCACGCTATAAAATTTTGTAATTGTAAAATATTAGTTTAAAAAAGCAAGCCATTACCTGCCCTCAATGTCATCTTTGTATTCTTTAAAAGCCCTAAATATGCCCGATGCAATGTAGGTTCTGTTCAATTCTTTATTTAAAAACTTTTCTTCTTTTGTATTGGTCAAATATCCTATTTCTATCAATGCACTGGGCATGGCGGTTTTCCATAGCACTAAAAAGCCAGCTTGCTTTACCCCACGGCTTACACGACCTACACGACTTTGAAACTGATGCTCGACCTTCTCTGCAAATCTAAGACTATTTTCCATATTGGCATTTTGGTAGAGTGCAAACATGATGTGCCCCTGTGGCGACTTGGGGTTGTAGCCATCGTATTTTTTTTTGTAGTTGGTTTCTTTTAGTATCACCGAGTTCTCTCGCTTAGCTACCTCTAGGTTTTCTGATGTTTTGTGTGCACCCATGGTGTAGGTTTCGCTGCCAAACACATGCTCTGGCCCAGAGTTGCAGTGTATAGAAATGAACAAATCAGCATTGTGCTTATTGGCAATGCCTGCACGGTCTATTAACTCAACAAAGTGGTCGTCGTCTCTGGTCAATATTACCTTAACATCGGGCATGTTTTCATGGATGGTTTGCTGTAGTTCTAGGGCTACTTTCAGGGTTATTTCTGATTCGTTTGAAAACTTGCCTCCACAACCAGGGTCTTTGCCACCATGCCCTGCATCTATCACCAAAGTTTTTACTTTGTATTTGTAAGGGGGCGACAAAGTGGACGAGCTAAGCACAAGTAATAAAAGCACCAAGACCGATAAAAAACTTTTCATTGTTAAAAAAACAGAAATTTTATGGAATATAATCAAGAAGATTCGATTCGGTAGTATTTTTGTTTAATTTTGAAGTTCCTGAAGAAAAGATTTTTTTAAATAGTACATCTTGTTTCAAAGGAATAAAAAAACAAAAATAAAATTACTACAAAAATCTTAATTTTTTGTAATCTGAAAAAGTTTGCTCATTTTCTGTTTCTACTGCTTGCCTCAGCTATTTTGTTTGGTCATGCCGCAATTGCACAAAAAGCAATAGCCACCGACACTATACCTAAAAAAGATACGCTACGTTCAGCTGGTTTAGTAGTCACTGCCGATACAATCGTCAAAGCTAAAGATAGTCTTGCGGTAAAGAAGAAAGGCGACATTACCACCACCATAAAATACACTGCCAAAGACTCTATGCGAATGGATGTACGCAAGAAATTAGTATATATGTACACCGATGCCAAGATTGAATACGGTGACATATCGCTAGGTGCACAAACGGTAGATATCAATTGGGGCAATAACGAAATGCGGGCCATGGGCGGAAAAGATACTACAACAGGCAAAAAGATTGGCGTACCCGTGTTTAAGCAAGGCAGCGAAACGTACACTTCCAATAAGATTAGGTACAATTTTAAAACCAAGAAAGGCCTTATTTCGGGGCTGGTAACGCAGCAAGGAGAGGGCTACATACATGGCGAAACGGTAAAGCGTAAAGACGAAATGCTGTACATAGATCATGCCCGTTATACTACCTGCAACCTAGAGCACCCACACTTTTACATCAATGCTACGAAACTAAAAGTAATACCTGAAAAGAAAATAGTTGCTGGGCCATTCAACATGGTATTTGCCGACATCAAAACACCTATAGGTTTTTTTCTAGGGTTTTTCCCTGTTCCAAAAAAAAATAAATCAGGCTTGATATTTCCTACTTATGGGGAAAATGCCAATGGATTTTTCTTAACCCGTGGTGGCTACTACTTTGCCTTGAACGATTATGTGGGGTTGCAGCTTACGGGGGATTATTATACCAAGGGTACACATGGGTT
>JAAFID010000159.1 GCA_013297765.1 Cytophagales bacterium
TTATGGAAAAATTTTGTAGATACTGATTTTTAATGACTCTAAAATTATATTTATCACTACTACCATATTTTGGGGGGCTATTCCAATAGTATTTTTTATTGTAATCAAGGCTTCTATGCCCATCTATCAATGGTTCCATCATTTTTATAAATATGGAAAATAGTTTTTCTATGCTGGTATTGTTTGTAACCATTGGCCTATATTTATCATGTACAGCTTGCCAATCTATATTGTCATCTGCAAAAAATGGGTAGGTTTTATTGACATCGTTCCAAAACAATTCAAAGTTTCGTACAGGCTCGTTACCCACCTCATCGGGGGTTATAAGCAATTGCTTGCAGGCTGAAACGGTGAAAAATATAGCCGAAACAAAGGCAACTAATAAGTATATAAATTTATTTTTCATGGCAGTAGCAGATTAGAATAAAACAGACATTCCCAATTGAAAATTTTGACGAACCATACGCACTTCTAGCGGTTTGGTGTATCTATAATAGCTAAAGGTGTAGTCGGCGGTAAGGGCAATATGATTTCCTATTTGAAAGCGGTAGCCTAAACTACTGTTGGTCAACAACAAATTCGTAAAACCCGTGAATCCACTTTCGCTATACATAGCTATATATTTATCATTTTTATAATAGGTAGGCTTTGCATTGAACTGGTTTTCTTTGCTGCCGTAGCCTGCCAGCGAAGCATCCAAACTATAATGAAAAATGTGGCGTGAATGCGGTTGAAACTCTAACAACAGCATAGGATTCAAAGTAAGATAAGATTCGCTTGTTAAATTTTGATGGTCAATGATTAAGAATTTTTTACTCATTTTCAAATAATCCAACTTTGCTCCCGCCCATATAGACCAGTCGCTCCCTGTATTCTTATTCAATTTAAAAAGTAAGTTGGCATTGAAATCAAAAAGTGTCATAGGTACTTCGCTTCCATTGATTCCATTGATGGTATCTTTAGTAAATTCGTTATAAGTAAACCCTTTACGCATAGCTGTAGTAGGTGTGGAGAAATACAAACCCAAATTAAAACCATACCTAAAAGAATTTTCTTTACGCATAAAGCCAAGATTACCCCCATAACAACCCCCATTATAGGCAAAGCTAGAAATGGTGTTATCTCGCATACCTATGTTACCTAAGCCTAGCTGAATATTTATTGCAGTTTCATTTTCTGCTGTTTCAGAAGTGCTATTCTCTTCCTCTATCTCTTGAGCTGTAATTTGTGTTTGAATAAAAATCACCAAAATAACTGTTGACAAAACCTTATAAATACTTTTCATGACGGTAATTTAAAACTATTAAACAATTTTCGAAAAGGTAGCCGAGGGGTTTGTTAAATTTCTTACAAAACATCATTATGATTATCATTATTGTAGGTACATAAATTTCATTTGATAATTTATTAAAAATCAATTTTTAAAATACAAACAAGAATGTTAGTTTTGCAACCTTTTAATGTATCAAATATCGCAAATACACAATGAATCAAATTCCATTCTTCAAACAGCCATTTGTTCGTAATCTAGTTTTCTTCTTTCAATTGTATTTGTTGGGTTTGTTGTTTTTTACTTTTTTCAGGCTGGTGCTTTTCTACCAAAACATTCATCAAATAGAAGGGATTCCTAGTTTAGAGCGTACCATGATTATGTTGGAAGCATTCTTTATGGGTTTCAGATTTGATACCGTAATAGCAGGTTATTTATTGATTCTGCCCTTGGTTATTTCCACCATATTTATTTCTCTTTCAAACAAATTTGAATTGCTCTACAAGATTATTTTTTGGATGGTAATTACATTTTATTCCATCGCCTTTATCGTCTGTGCTGTAGATATTCCTTATTTTGGACATTTCAATGCTCGCTTGTCTGTTGCAGCCCTGTCTTGGGTAGATTCACCAATGTTTATGGTCAAAATGATATTTCAAGAAACTGCCTTTGTCATTTTTCTCTTTGTTTTCATTGTGGTTATGGTTCTGTATTCTTTTCTACTTTTAAAAATTTATAGAAATCAATTGTCTGTAACTAGTCTTTACCTGGGTTTTCAGCGCAATGTTAGAAACCTTACTTGGGGTATTGCCATATCGTTGGTAGGTACATCGGTTTTGTTTTTAGGCATTAGAGGCCGCATTACTAAAAAATCCCCGATACGTATTGGCACAGCGTATTTTTCTAATTATCAATTTGCTAATCTATTAGGTTTAAATCCATTATTTACATTCATCAGAAGTGCACTTGATGAAATGAAACAAGAAAAAATAGAATTAATGAAAGTGCTGCCTGCCCTAGCCCATAGCCAGCGAGCCTTGAACATAAACCCCGATTACAAATTAGGTTCACCACTTGCTCGTTCCATTTTGACTTCAGGCGAGCAAACAAAGGCCAATGTTGTAGTGGTAATCATGGAAAGTATGTCGGCTTGGAAAATGGGTCGCTATGGCAACCCCGACCACATGACACCTGTACTAGATAGCTTGGCTAAAATTTCCCTTAGTTTTGACCAAACCTATTCAGCGGGAATTCATACATTCAATGGTATATTTTCTACCTTATTTTCTTACCCAGCATTATTGGGCAAGCACCCTATGAAAGATGCATCTATGCAGGCATTTACTGGATTTTCCAATACCCTTGCCCAGCATAATTATCAAAGTATATATTTTACCACTCACGACGACCAGTTTGATAACGTAGGCGGATTTATGCACCTCAATAATTTTCAGCAAGTAATAGCTCAAAAAGATTACCCTGCTGATAAAATACTAAGCACACTAGGCGTATCTGACGATTATATGTTTGATTATTCTATAAACTACCTAAATAAAATGCACCAAACCGGCAAACCGATTTTTGCTGCCTATATGACGGCAAGTGCACACGAGCCTTACATAATACCCGAAGGTATAAATTTTCAATCGTCACATACCGATATGAATAAGCGTATTGTTGCCTATTCTGATTGGGCAATAGGACATTTTCTATCACAAGCAGCCATGCAACCATGGTACGCAAATACCATTTTTGTATTCGTAGCAGATCATGGCTTGCCGTTAGACAATCAGTACGATATGTCACTGGCATTTCACCATAGTCCTTTTATAATTTTCTCTCCAAAATACATTAAAAACGCTCAATCATATTCGAAACTAGCACAGCAAATAGATGTATTCCCTACGGTGATGGGCTTGCTTAACCTCACATACGTCAATAACACAATGGGTATAGATTTAAGAAAAGAAAACAGAAAATACGCCTACTTTAGTGCCGATGATAAAATTGGTTGCTTAAGCGATAGCCTCTATTTAGTAAATAGATTAGGCTCTACCAAATCTATATACAAATACCGCAAAGGTGATTTGAAAGACTACTACACCACATATCCACTTCAAGCCGACTCGATGGAAAAACACAGCAATGCGATGATTCAAACAGCCGCTTGGATGATAGATGAAAAACTTGTGGGAAATGGAAAAAAGTAGTTTATAAAAATTTTCTTTATACCATAAGAAAACTCCATTTCAATATATTTATTGAAATGGAGTTTTTCATTTCCTTTACGATTTATTATCCAGCAATCCTCTTCCACTTTTTCTGATGGTGCCATTTGCCACTAGGTCGGTAGAGAGTTTGTCTAATATTCCATTAACAAATTGTTTGCTTTTGGGTGTGCTGTAATCTTTGCAAATCTCTATGTATTCATTGATAGTCACTTTTGTAGGTATGCTGGGAAAATGTATCATTTCACAAAGTGCCATATTTAATATTATTTTATCGGTATTGGCTATTCGCTCATGATCCCAGTTTTGCAAACGAGCTTCTACAAAGGCTTCCAACGTTTTTTCATGCTCTACTGTTTGTTCGTATAGGTTAATAAAAAAATCTTTGTCTTCTTCCCAATTACTCGAAATATCTAACAAATTAAGTTTTATAGTTTGCTCTTCTATGCTTTTGATGGTGCGGGTTACAAGACTTTTCAATATTGATTTATCGTCGGCCCAAAACATATTTAGGTTTTCCAAATAATCTTGTACCAATTGATTTTTAAATACACATTCCTTCATCAGGTGCAATACGATATGCTTATCGTCTTCAAATGACGGTTGTGGATTGTTCAAATAGGCCAAAAAAGTCAAATCTTTGTCGGCAAATTCGTTCCAAGAATTTTTAATAATATCACGCTCCCAAGCACTCCCAAAGCGTACTTTACGCATGGTTAGTTCATGGTCAGCCTCTATCAACGCAACTATTTTGTTGGCCTTTAATTTATTTTGAAAAACAGTATTGGGGTTAGTGCCTAGTCTCGTTTTTCTGGTTTCATTTTTTTCATCTATAAAGTTGGCTACCTCTACCACATACTGCAATATCAGTACATAGTTTTGACCTAGCTTTTCAGCATACTCTACCATTTGATTGCAGTAAAATTTTTGATCTTTTTTGTTGCGGTTGTGATAGTTGGCAAGTGCGTTGAGTACTGCTTTTTTAATGGTTTCGTTGGTATCAGGAATGATTGGTTTTTCTGCCAAATGACAATCGTTAAAAATTTTGGTCGCCTCTTCAATATTGGCTTGTAGCTGTGGGTGGTCTTGCACCTCCATAGAATTGAGGTCGGGGGCAAATAACTCTTTAAAATACTCGTGTGCTTGGTAATAGTTGGATGTTTCTGCTTGTTTCAATGCAAATAGTGCTTGCATTGCTTTGGCTCTAAGTATTCGTCGATTTAGCATTTTATAAAAAAGAACGTTTGTACACCCTAGGTGCAAGAATTAATATTTTTCAGACTTTAAATTTATCAAAAATATTGTTAATACGGTTTGTTATCTTTGAAGAATATTGCAAAGGATGCAAAATAATTTTCTTAGTGTTGAATTTAAAAACGATTCAACATTCCTTTTAATACTCATGAAAGAATTAAAATACCTGAACAAATATTTATTCAAATACAAATACCGATTGCTTTTGGGTGTATTGTTTATCATCCTATCCAACCTTTTCGGTATTGTACAGGGGCCAATCATACGTAAGGTGGTAGATGAGCTAGCAACTTCATTCACCCAATACCACGCTATAGCTTCTCCAGCAGAAAAGTCTATTTTCAAAGATGCCTTTGTGCTCACCACCATGAAATATGGGGTGTTGATATTGGTAATGACGCTTATCAGTGGGGTGTTTTTGTTTTTGGTGCGACAGTTCATCATTGCAGTATCGAGGTTAATCGAGTATGATTTAAAAAACGAGATTTACCAGCATTACCAAACGCTACCGTTATCATTTTACAGAAAAAACAACACCGGTGATTTGATGTCAAGAATATCAGAAGATGTAAGTTCGGTGCGCATGTATCTAGGGCCTTCCATCATGTATTTTCTAAACTTGATTACGCTGTTTGCCATTTCTATCATCATCATGTATTCGGTAGATGCCAAGCTGGCCACTTATGTACTCATTCCCCTGCCTATATTGACTTTGAGCATCTATTTAGTTCATAGCAAAATGGACGAACGCAGCACACAGATTCAGAGGGGTTTGGCAAGACTTTCTACATTTGTGCAAGAAGCTTTTTCGGGAATACGTGTCATTAAAACTTTTGCAAGGGAAGAGGAAACCACAAGCCGCTTTGCCACCGAGAGTCTTAATTATAAAGAAAAATCATTAAACCTTACCTCTATCAATTCATTCTTTTATCCGCTAATACTTGCCCTTACTGGGCTCAGCATTATTATTATTGTTTATGTAGGTGGCAAAGAAGTAATAGAGGGTAACGTAACGTATGGAAATATTACAGAATTTATTTTTTATTTGAATAAATTAACTTGGCCAGTAGCATCACTTGGCTGGACTACCAGCCTAGTACAGCGTGCCGAGGCAGCACAAAGACGCATCAATGAATTTTTGAAAACCGATACCGATATTGTTTCTGTGCGAAATTTAGAGAAAGAAATTCACGGGCAAATCAAATTTGAAAATGTCACTTTCACCTATCCCGATTCTGGCATCACCGCTTTAAAAAATATTTCTTTTGATGTAGCTGCTGGGCAGTCGCTCGCCATCATTGGCACCACTGGTTCGGGAAAAACCACCTTGGCCAATTTATTGTGCCGAATGTATGACATATCGGGCGGAAACATTGCCATCGATGCTGAAAACATTAAAGACTATAACCTTTTCAACCTTCGCAATAGCATTGGTTATGTACCGCAGGATGTATTCTTATTTTCAGATACCATCAGAAACAACATTGCATTCGGAGCTTTGGAATTTACGGAAGACAAAGTGATACAAGCCGCCAAAGATGCTGATTTGTATGAAAATATTGTGGGCTTTCCTGAGGGTTTTGATACCATAGTAGGCGAGAGAGGAATCACGCTATCTGGTGGTCAAAAACAAAGGCTTTCTATTGCACGTGCCATATTGAGAGAGCCCAAAATTATGATTTTCGACGATTGCCTATCGGCGGTAGATACACAAACCGAAAATGCAATTTTGAATAGCCTCGAACGCATCATGCACGGCAAAACTACGTTGATTATTTCTCACCGAGTTTCTTCGGTAAAACTAGCCAATAATATCATGGTGCTACACGAAGGCGAAATTGTAGAAAGCGGCACGCACCAATCGCTTATGAAAATTGGTGGAGTATATAAGGAACTTTATGAAAAACAACTAGACCAAAAAAATGGCTAAGCCAAATCTACGTTACGGCAAATTTCCTTGCCAAATAAATAGAAATAGGCAACAAGAGCAGTACCACTAACCCCCAAGCTAGTCCTGCAAACCCAGCAGAAATACTGGCATTCATTATTATAAGTGAAATGACTCCAGTTTTTACAGCTAGTTTAATTTTACTCGGTTCATTGGTAGTTGCAGCGGCATAAAGAGTGGTAAAAACCTTATATGCAAAAAAAAGTAGGAACGGAATACCGAATAAAAAATAAGACGATTTAAAATAACTAAACGCAGCAATCGCCATTATTACCAAGGCATACAGCACAAAAGCAGCTATATAATTTTTTTTGCTCCCTCCATGTACTTCTCCCTTGCTGATGAGCGTAATGGCTGCAATATAAACCAAAGGTACAAAACCAAAATACCACAATTCCATACTGCAACACATTCCCAAAATTAAATTAAAACCTCTGCATGCCCCCATGTTTATTGGCCCTAGGGAAGTATGTTTACCATACTTGTCATAAACAAGAGCGAGCAAGGAAATCACAATCGCCAAAATGCCGCTGGTGGTAGATACTTGGAACGCACATGCAAATGCTATCAAAAAAAGCGAAATACCTAGAATACTTGCTGATAATACTGTTGCCTTGCCACTAGGTATAGGCCTTTCGGGTCTTTCTACCTTATCAAGTGCTGCATCAAACACATCATTAAATACCACACCGCCACCATACAGCCCTATTGTTGCAAGGCAAAGCCAAAACAAATGCTGAGGTTGCAGAATATGGATACTGGTAGGGAAAAATTGCAAAGCCACCACACCTCCACTAATAG
>JAAFID010000160.1 GCA_013297765.1 Cytophagales bacterium
GAATTGGTACATCCATAGGTAAATGTTACCTTGTGATTTATAAACAAGAAGAGCCGTATGAAGGGAGACTTTCACGTACGGTTCTGTGAGAACGTGAGGGTGAAATTCCCTTGCGTGACTCGATTGTTGCTTTCGAGGTTGGCAACAGTAGCGTAAGGGCGAAAGGCTTTCGCCCCAATATAAAAAAGGGCGTATGCGATACGCCCCAACAAAAAACATAAAATGAACGATAAACCAAAATACAACCCCCATATTCACCACCGCAGGTCTATCCGATTAAAAGGATACGATTATTCGCAGGCAGGTTTGTATTTTATTACGATTTGTTGCCAGAATAGGGCATGTTTGTTTGGTGAAATTACGGTAGGGGCGAATTGCATTCGCCCAAATGATAAAATGGCAAATTGCGTTCGCCCAAATGATAACCGCCCCAAAATGATATTGAATAAATATGGTGTAATTGCACGTAATGAATGGATGAAAACCCCCGAAATACGCAACAATGTTGAATTGGGTGAATTTGTAATAATGCCAAATCATATGCACGGAATAATCCGTTTATTGGGTAGGGGCGAATTGTATTCGCCCGATAATGATGGCGAATTGAATACGTTGCATTCGCCCGATAATGTCATTGAAACAATGGGCGAATGCAATTCGCCCCTACGTGGACCATCAAATAATATTGGTGCAATTGTACGTGGTTACAAATCATCGGTAACCAAACAATTAAATTTATTAAATATTGGATGTTCGGTTTGGCAACGCAATTACCACGAACACATTATTCGTGATGAACAATCGTATCAACGCATTTCGGATTATATCATAAATAATCCTGCAAAATGGAATGACGATAAATTTTATACACTATGAACAGTAACGACATAAACATAAATACCTCAGAATACGGCAACATATTGCAGCAAGCAGTACTGGAAATTCGTACGGCACGTATTACCATTGCCAAGCAGGTAAACAGTAGCATTCAATCCTCCTACTATAACTTGGGCAAATTGCTTTTTGATAAACAGTTGGAAGAGGGTTACGGAAGTGGTGTTGTCAATCAACTTTCTATCGACCTAAAAAAAGAGTTTCCAGATATGGGCTTGTCGCCTCGTAACCCGTTGGATATGAAGCGTTTTTATGAAAGATACCACCTAGCCGACCCAAAACTGCGACGCAGCGTCGCAGTTTTGCCTTGGCGACATAATATACTGTTAATCAACAAGGTTTAATCGCTTGAAGCCGTGGCGTTTTACGCCAGCCAAACCATTGAAAAAGGATGGAGCCGAGATTTGTTGCTCAACGCCATCAAGATGGATAGTTTTGGCCAAATGCAAGAACAAATTAAATCACACAATTTTAACGAAACGCTTCCTATTCCAAATGCCGATTATGCAAACACCGTATTTAAAGACAATTACAATCTTGGTTTTTTAAGCATTACAGAACCTGTAAGAGAATTGGAATTGGAAAAGCGATTGATTGAAAAAATTAAATTGTTTGTATTGGAACTTGGCAAGGGCTTTAGTTTTATTGGCAATCAGCACCGATTAGAATACAACGGCAAAGAGTATTTTGTAGATATGCTGTTCTTTCATCGAGGTTTGCGTTCGTTAATAGCCATTGAATTAAAAATAGGAAGCTTTAAAGCAGAATATGTAGGCAAAATGAATTTGTATTTGAGCTTGCTTGATAAATTGGAAAAAGCCGAAAACGAAAACCAATCTATCGGCATAATTCTCTGTGCCGACAAAGACCATTTAGATGTAGAAATTGCCCTGCAAGACATCAATAAACCAATTGGTGTAGCGGATTATCAGCTCTTACTTCCAAAGGACAAATTACAAAACTTGCTTATTGATGAAATAAATAAATCAGAAGAAATTAACGAATGAAATTTACAGAAGAAAAATTAGAAAAGGCGTTTACCGAATTGTTGGGACAAGAATAAATGTCAAGTTTTTTACATAAAAAACTTGACATTTATATAGAAATGAGTACCTTTGTAGTATGAAACGGAGCTTTAGCGGAGTTCCATTCGACCAATAAAAAATAGACTTTTACGAATGAAAATAGCAGAGCAAATACGAAATAAAATAAAAAGCATACCCGAAAGTGAGCCTTTTGGGTATGCCGATTTGGGTATAGAGCAAACAGATTTCGTAACAGCAGCTAAGGCTTTAGAAAGACTTCAAAAAAGTGGGACGATTAAAAAAGTATCTAAAGGAGTATTTTATAAACCAAAAATGACAATAATGGGTCCATTGGGTCCGGATTATGATGCACTATTAACAAGATTTTTATACAAAAATGGTAAACGAGTAGGCTATGTTACAGGTGGCGAATTGTACAACCAATTAAATCTAACTACACAAAATTATTTTAGAACAAAAATAGCTACCAACCGAAGCCGAAAAAAAATAGAAAAAGGTTGGCTTAAAACAAATACAGTAAAGGCTTATGCAGAAATTACAGAAGATAATTATCAATTATTGGGTATTCTAGATGCTGTAAAGGATATAAGAAAAATATCCGATACATCTACTTCACAAGCAGTAAAAATATTAGCAGGAAAATTGGCAAATTTCAAGAAATCAGATATCGAAGAGCTGATTACACTTTCAATATTTTACCCACCAAGGGTAAGGGCATTATTAGGAGCTATCATTGAAGATAAATTTGCAACAACATTTGATTTATCTATATTAAAAAATAGTCTAAACCCTACAAGCGTATATAAACTTAAAATTAAGGAAACTGATTTTCCAACCATTAAAAATTGGCAAATAAAATGAGATTACACCTTAATAAAGAATTGTTTGTAGATATGCTTCAGCTTACTGCTGAAAAAATGGGTATAAAAGCCATTTATGTAGAAAAAGACTATTGGGTTACTTATGCTTTGTTTACAATTTTCAATAATGAAATTGGCAAAGACACGGTATTTAAGGGAGGAACGGCACTATCCAAGTGTTACAATATGATAGAACGCTTTTCGGAAGATATTGATTTGGTTGTATTGAGACGAGAAGGAGAAACAGACAGCAAGTTAAAATCAAAATTAAAAGCAATAAGCACGGTCGTAGAAACTGTATTACCCGAAGTAACTATTGAAGGCATTACCCATAAAATGGGAATGAACCGAAAAACAGCACACACTTACAACAAGGAATTTAAAGGCGATTACGGACAGGTAAGAGATGTGATAATTTTGGAATCAACTTGGTTGGGATATTACGAACCATACACCACCAAAAGCATTGTTTCATTTGTTGGCCAAATGATGCTAGATAATAAGCAGGCTGATATTGCTAAAGAGAACGGACTACTTCCTTTTGACCTATTGGCATTAGAACCCATAAGAACCATTTGCGAAAAAATAATGAGCTTGATTCGTTTTTCTTATGGTGAAAATCCAATGGATGATTTAAAGAAAAAAATAAGACACACCTACGATTTACATCAGCTACTTAAACAAGATGTGTTTGCAGCATTCTTTCATTCAAAGGACTTTGATGAAATGCTTTTAAAAGTAGCCAATGATGATGTTGCAAGTTTTAGAAACAATAATAAATGGCTAAATTATCATCCTAGTGAAGCACTTATTTTTAGAGACTTAGAAAATGTATGGAATGAGTTGAAAACTATTTACAATGGTGACTTCAAAAATTTGGTATATGGAGAATTACCAAAAGATGAAGCCATTTTGAAAACATTAAAAATGATTCAAGAAAGATTAAAAGCAATTTCTTGGACAATAAAAATTGAAGCCAACGAATGAAATTCACAGAAGAAAAATTAGAAAAGGCGTTTACCGAATTGTTGGGGCAAGAAGGCTTTCCCCACCACTTGGGCATTACGATAACTCGTAAGCCTGATGAAGTATTGATAGAAGAAGATTTACAAAACTTTTTGTTATCTCAATACGCAGGACAAGGCATTACCGTAAACGAAATTAAATCTATCATTCTTCAACTCAAATCCCTTTCCGCTTCCGACCTTTATGAAAGCAACAAAACATTTTTAAAAATGCTGTCAGACGGTTTCATCCTCAAACGAGAAGACCGCAACCAAAAAGATATTTACATTCAGTTCATTAATTACGCAGGCTTAAACAAACAACGCCAACCCGAAGCAGACCAACTAATTTCTATTGCTGCCGAACCAGAAGAAGTTTATCCAGCAGACACTAACATTTACAAATTTGTAAACCAATTAGAAATTATTGGTTCAGAAAAACGTATTCCTGACGGTATTGTTTACATCAACGGTTTGCCTTTGGTGGTGTTTGAGTTTAAATCTGCCATTCGTGAAGAAGCCACTATTTATGATGCTTTCAAGCAATTAACGGTTCGTTACCGCAGAGACATTCCCGAACTGTTTAAATACAATGCTTTTTGTGTAATCAGCGATGGAGTAAATAATAAAGCGGGTTCATTCTTTGCCCCGTATGAGTTTTTCTATGGCTGGCGAAGAGTTGCAGGTTTGGCAAAAGATGTGGACGGTATTGATAGTATGTTTACACTCACACAAGGAATGTTTCACAAAAACCGTTTGCGTGATATTATTCGCAACTTCATTTACATTCCTGATAGTTCTAAGAAAAACGAAAAAATTGTTTGTCGCTATCCGCAATACTATGCTGCAAGAGCATTGTATGACAATATCAAAAAAGCCCAAAAGCCCGAAGGAAACGGAAAAGGCGGAACTTACTTTGGTGCAACTGGTTGCGGAAAAAGTTTCACAATGCTTTACTTGACAAGGTTATTGATGAAAAGCGAATATTTTGAAAGCCCAACCATTGTTTTAATAACTGACCGCACCGATTTAGACGACCAACTTTCAGGACAATTTACCAATGCTAAAAACTTTATTGGCGACAATACAGTAGTAAGTGTAGAGAGCAGAGCCAACTTAAGAGAATTAATTCAAGGCAGACAAAGCGGAGGAGTTTTTTTAACCACCATTCACAAGTTTACAGAGGACACACAATTGCTTACTGATAGACCAAATGTGATTTGCATTTCTGACGAAGCACACAGAAGCCAAGTAAATCTTGACCAAAAAGTAAAAGTGACAGAGAAAGGCGTTACCAAAACGTATGGCTTTGCCAAATACTTACACGATTCATTACCCAATGCAACATTTGTAGGTTTCACAGG
Organism: Cytophagales bacterium; assembly: GCA_013297765.1. GTDB lineage: Bacteria > Bacteroidota > Bacteroidia > Cytophagales > Cytophagaceae > REBA01. The sequence goes on from JAAFID010000160.1 coordinate 5,169, forward strand.
AACGCCAATAGATGCAACGCTTGATGTGTTCGGAAAAGTAGTAGATGCCTACACAATGACTGAATCAGTGAAAGATGAAATCACTGTTAGAATTGTGTATGAAGGCAGAGCAGCAAAAGTGTTGTTGAATAATTCAAAACTCAAAGAGATTGAAGATTATTACGCCAAGTGTGCAGAGATTGGAAGCAACGAAAATCAGATTGAACAAAGCAAAAAAGAAATGGCACAGATGTATGCCATTATTGGCGACCCTGACCGTTTAAAAGCAGTTGCCGAAGATTTTGTAAACCATTATGAAAAAAGAGTTTCAGAAGGTTCAACCGTAAAAGGCAAAGCAATGTTTGTGTGTAGCACTCGTGAAATTGCTTATGAGTTGTATAAAAACATCATTGAAATAAAACCTGAATGGAACGAAATACGAGCAGCCGAAGAAGGTGCAGAACTTACCGACAAAGACAAACGAGAACTGAAACCAATTGAACGAATCAAACTCATTGCCACCAGAGGACAAGACGACCCGAAGGAAATGTATGATTTGTTAGGAACAAAAGACCAACGCAAGGAACTTGATAGACAATTCAAAAATGAAAAATCAAATTTCAAAATTGCCATTGTAGTTGATATGTGGCTCACTGGTTTTGATGTTCCTTTCTTGGATAGTATTTACATTGACAAGCCAATTCAGCGACACAATTTAATTCAAACCATATCAAGAGTAAACCGCAAGTTTGAAGGAAAGAACAAAGGTTTGGTTGTGGATTATATCGGCATCAAAACACAAATGAATTTGGCGTTGAAGCAATACAGCGAAGGGGACAAAGACAATTTTGAAGACATTGCGGAATCTATCATCATTGTAAGAAATCATTTAGACCTTTTGGCTAAACTGTTTCACACGTTTGACAATTCAAAATATTTCAATGGCACAACCATTCAGCAATTGAATACTTTGAATTTAGCTGCCGAATATGTGCAACAAGCCAAAGAATTTGAAACCCGATTTATGGGCTTGGTAAAGCGATTGAAAGCCGCTTATGATATTTGTGCAGGAAGCGAACAATTAACTCAGTTAGAAAGAGATTACACTCATTTCTATTTAGCAGTTCGTTCCATTGTTTTCAAACTTACCAAAGGCAATGCACCCGACACAGCACAGATGAACGCTAAAGTTAAGGAAATGATAAAAGAAGCGTTGCAAAGTGAAGGTGTAGAAGAAATTTTCAAACTCGGTGACGAAGCAGAAACCGAACAAGACATTTTTGATGAAGATTATTTGGCGAAGATTGATAAAATCAAATTGCCGAATACGAAAATCAAATTGCTTCAACAGCTATTGGCTAAAGTGATTGCAGAAATCAAAAAAGTAAACCGAGTAAAAGGAATTGACTTTACCAAAAAAATGCAAGCCTTGGTGGAACGCTATAACGAACGAAAAGAGGATGTTTTAGTAGGTCAGGTATTAGACGATTTTGCAGAAGAAATTACAAAATTAATTTTAGAAGTTCACAAAGAATTTTCAGCAGGTGACGCTTTAGGAATTGACTTTGAAGAAAAAGCATTTTACGACATACTCAAAGAACTCTGCATAAAATACGACTTCAAATATCCAGACGACAAAATGATAGACCTTGCCAAGGCAGTAAAAGACTTGGTTGACGGACAAGCCAAATTTCCTGACTGGAACAAACGAGACGATATAAAATCAGCATTGAAAGTTGGATTAATTTTATTACTTGATGAATTTGGTTATCCACCTGTTGAAAGAGATGAAGTGTACGTTGAGATTTTTGAACAAGCAGAGAACTTTAAGAAAAATCAGAACTAATGAGCCACAGCAGCAGTCACACACATTGCCAAGTCGCACTAGTCGTAACACAAGCCAAAACTTGGCAAAGAGTGTGTCTGCCCCAACCTGAAAAAATTGAATTAAAAAAAATTTCCCTTCCCTTCTGAAAATAAAAAAATACGCAACCGCACATCCCAACGACAGACAAAAATCAGTTGCTATGCAGACACCAAAACCGTTGACAGGAAAGCGTTTCAATTACTCGGAGGACAGAAGGTCAGCTTGTAACACGGGTTTGGCAAAAGTGGCGGTTCAGTGCTCCGCAGACACATTTGAGGTTAATCAAAGTTTGGTTCTCCGCATCAAAATTTGTAGTGAAAATCGCCACCATCGCCAAGCCCGAAACCGCAATTTCTATATTTATGAATAATTTGCAATCAATTTCACTTAAAAAACATCAAATTCAACCATTCACTCTCCTTTATTGGATAGTAACTGCAATGTTTTCTTTGCTTTTTCAATGCCAATCTAAGC
>JAAFID010000161.1 GCA_013297765.1 Cytophagales bacterium
AGTGAATTCAAATTTACCCCTGGCGAAGAGGTGTATAGCGACATATAGATTAGAAAATCATACTCAATTTGAGCAATGTAAAAATTGATGCACCATTTATATAATTGCCAAGATAGTACACATCCGGCATACCGTTGCACTAGAAAAAGGAGCAATTAAAGACCAATAAAAAAGTTGAACACAAAACCTTGCCTTGCAAATAAACGTTTATCAAAAACGGTTACATTTACCATAAATATAGCATTTATCAAAAGCCAAATAAAAGGCGGTAATACCCTAACCAATTAGTATCAAAGTAGAACAAAATATTTATCAATGAACAATCAATTACCCATCATATTTCAGCAAAGCATAAAAACACTCAGCCTATTTATTGTGGGCTTTTTGTTTGTAGGTCAATTGGGGTATGGACAGATTCCCATAGACCCAGTACCTTGTACACCTAATATAAAACCAAGAACTATGCCCGATACAGCATTTATCTGCGAAGGTGTTCCGAGTGTTTTCCTAAACCCTCAAATATCTGGAGGTAATTTTACTTGGTATCGAGAAGATAATGGAAGTGGCGTGTACAGTCCTGCTGGAAGTTCCACTGGCTTAGCTGGGGTAGTATTAACTGGATCTAATACAAAACAAACCTATTATCTACTTCATCAAACTTCAGCTACAGGATGTTATTTTAGAGATACTGTAATAGTTACAAAAAAAAGTTTAGCTACACAGCTTGATAATGAGAAGGAGTTTGAAAGGCCTAGCGGCAAACCTTTATTTTTATGTTCAGGACAACCTAAGCCTTTTTTTAATACAGCTGGTAATACTAAATATAGTTACCTATGGACACCTGCAAGTTTATTTACTGGTAGCACTAATATTAAAAATGCAAAATTTAATGGGACTTATCCAAAAGGGGCATCTAGTGTAGGGCAATTTGCACCCGAATTAATAATAACAGAAAAATCAAGCACCTGCTCGTTTAAAAAAAAATTAGAGCCAATTGTTTACCCACCACCCAATCCTGATTTTGGAGCTATTAAATCTTCTTATTGCCAAAACGTACCAGAAGAGCTTTCAGTTAGGGTATTTATAGTAAAAACTTATAGTATTAAATCTGCTACGTTGCAAATCGGAAATGATCCAATAATTAATATGATAGCAACAGATTTTTCTAAAATTTCTACTGATAAACTTATCCCTAATACATTGGGAGAAGTTATTCCTCCTGCAACGGTAGGAAAACGATTGAATAATTCTACGATACTAGTGGATTCTGTTAGACGCAAAATCAGCTCAACCACTTTTGGAAATATTCCTGTAAAATTCACGATGGTGACAGATTCTGGATGTACTGCAACTATATCGACTAACATAACAGTGAATCAATCCCCAACCTATACTCTAGAGGTCGACCCTCTAACTCCTACCAAAACTAGCTTCTGTATCAATGATTCTAAAATAGGGCCTTTGAAAAGCAATCCAGTCAATCCTGGAAAATTCGAGGGGCCAGGTGTTACAGGTGATGCTACAAGTGGATATTTTTTTACACCAGCTTTGGCAGGCGATGGTACGCATAACATTACTTTTGCAGTGAATACAGCAACCCCTGGAGTATGTGCTGGTGGCGGTGCTATTACAGTCACCGTAAAACCAGCCCCCAAACCTAAAATAGTTGGTCGTGCCAATGTGTGCCCAGGTTCTACTGGTGTAGAATATAGAGATACGGCTAAGCATAGTGCTACTACTATTAGACAACCATGGAAAATTCTTAATAGTGCTAGTGCAGCTACTGGTATTACCCCTGCACCTTACGGTTCTAATGGAGATTCTATAAGAGTAACTTTCCCTAACACATATACTGATACACAAACTCCCGCTAGAGCCTTCATTGTTGCTACAAATGATGATGGGGGCTGCATCGCTACAGAGACTCTGCAAGTGGCAGTAAATAATTTCGAAAAATCTCCCAAACCTATTGGTCCAGATACAGGTTGCATAATACCAGGATCAAATATTCTCAAATACAAATCGGGTTCACCGGCTAGTTTAGCCTTTACTCATACGTGGAATATTGTAGGTGCAACTAGTAATACTCCATCTTTAGACAAATCTGAAAATACCATTGTCTGGGATGTAAGTGCAACAACTCGTACAGTCCAAGTAACCGATGTAAGTTCTCAAGGGCTTTGCAACATTGAATCTGACCCATTAAAAATAATATTTATCAATGCACCTAAAGCACTTATTAAAAATCCACAACCGCTCGCTGCATGTGCGGGAGCAATAGTCAATCTTGAAGTAGACACGCCTGAACCAAATGTAACCTATACTTGGTCTATAACTAATGTAAAGGGTGCTATTGTGCCGTACACTTTGCCTCCATATAAAGCTAGCGACGCCATCATTAAATATAACTTAACGTCTGAAATTGCTAATTGCCCACCTCAAAAAAGCATAGAAAAGGAACTAATTATTAAACCTACACCAAGCGATCCTTTGCCTTACCCGCCAATAGAACATTGTTTTGACGATGAACCTATTAAAGAAATTACTGTAGTTTTCAATAATGTTACTCCACCACCTGCACCAGGGCCATCAGCATTATGGGCTAACCCACTTGATATCAATAATCTTGATGTCAACCGCACTACTTGGAAGGCATCAACTGCTGGAATATATTCTGTAAAAGTAACTGATGGTGTCACTTCATGTTCTACGAATGGTTCGGTAGAAATTATTGAAATCTGCAACGCCAAATTCTTCCTACCTAAAGCATTTTCACCCAACGGAGATACCTATAACGATACTTTAACGATTTTTGGCAATCACTTTACTGATTTTGATTTTAAAATATTCAGCCGTTGGGGCGAGGTTATTTTCAGTACCAAAGACCCGAAACAAACCTGGGATGGTAACTACGGCGGTTTACCTATGCCCGAGGGTACCTATCCATGGTCGGTACGCTATGAATCTATCAATGCCAAAAAGAAAAAAGTAACTGAAACAAAAGATGGCAGCATTTCTCTTATCAGATAAATATTATATCAAAAAATTCAGAAATTAAGTTTGAAATAATATTTTTGCAAGGAAATCAAATTTATAAATAAAACTTTTAACAAAATGAGTGACGCTACCGCCGATTTTACAGACGATGAGCTTTATGCTAGCTATGAAGCCTACAAAACACTTTTAGATGCTGGACTTACCAAACAACAAGCCCTAGACCGAACTGGTATTACAGCTCAAATAGTCAAAGATTTTGAAGACGAAGAAGAGGAAGATGAATTTAAAGATGAATTTACAGAAGAATGGGATGAGGAAGACCTAAAAGAAGGATTTGACGAAGACGATGATTTTGGTGGCGACGACATGGACGATGATTTTGAAGAAGAGGGTGGCTACGAAGAAAATTACGATTAGTCTTTGTAGTTTATACCTTTACATATTTACCATGTTACCCTATTAAAAAAAATATCATGTTGCATCAAACCGCTATCTTAGCCGAATTGCAAGAAGCACAATCGGTACTGAATCATTTTATTGCCGACCCTGAAAATATCCAAAAGATACAAGCCGCAGCCGAAATGATGGTGTACTCGCTACAGCACCAAGGTAAAATAATCTCCTGTGGCAATGGCGGCTCTTGTTGCGATGCCATGCACTTTGCCGAAGAGCTTACAGGCAGATACCGAGACGAGCGAGAGCCCTACGCAGCCATATCTATAGCCGACCCTAGCCACATGTCATGCACAGGCAACGACTATGGTTACAACGAGGTGTTTGCAAGGTTTGTAAAAGGGGTAGGTTTGGGCAGCGATGTATTGCTGGCCATCAGTACCAGTGGCAACTCGCCCAATATCATTCGTGCAATAGAAGAAGCAAAGAAAAAAGGCATCAAAGTAATAGGCCTTACGGGCAAATCGGGTGGGAAAATGAAAGACCTTTGCGACATAGCCATAGTCGTAGCCCACGACCGATACGCCGATAGGATTCAAGAAATTCACATCAAAATCATTCATATACTTATTTTATTGATTGAAAAAATGATGGTAGCAAATGCTCGCTAAAGCCTTTGGTAGTGCAGTCTATGGGGTAAATGCCTATATGGTAACCATAGAAGTTAATTTGGTGCAGGGAACCAAGTTTTTTTTGGTAGGCTTGCCTGATAATGCAGTTAAAGAAAGCCAGCAAAGAGTAGAATCTGTGATTAAAGATTTAGGATTTGCTTTCCCTCGCAATAGGGTCATTGTAAACCTAGCACCAGCCGATATTCGTAAAGAAGGTTCGGCTTACGATTTGCCCATTGCCCTAGGGATACTGGCAGCAGCAGGGCATATTGTTGCTGACAATTTGGACAAATACATCATCATGGGCGAGCTTTCGCTCGATGGTACATTGCGGCCTATTAAAGGTGTATTGCCCATAGCCATTGAAGCCCGTAAGCAAGGTTTTAAGGGTTTTATATTGCCCAAAGAAAATGAAGAAGAGGCGGCAATAGTCAATAACATCGACATTATAGGCGTTACACACATCAACGAGGCCATCGACTTTCTATGCGGCAAGCTGAAAATACCACCTTTGGTCAAAGATACCAGAGACATATTTTACAATACATTAAATGCCTATGAAGCCGATTTTGGTAATGTGCAAGGGCAAGAGAATATCAAAAGAGCACTAGAAATAGCTGCTGCAGGTGGGCACAACGTGATTATGATAGGGCCACCCGGTGCGGGCAAAACCATGTTGGCAAAAAGATTGCCTTCCATATTGCCACCACTTACACTACTAGAGGCATTGGAAACAACAAAGATTCATTCGGTAGCGGGCAAATTGGGTAAAGCAGGTTCGCTCATCTCTAGCCGACCGTTTCGCTCGCCGCACCATACCATAAGCGATGTAGCATTGGTAGGCGGTGGTGGCATACCACAGCCTGGTGAAATTTCTCTGGCACACAATGGAGTATTGTTTCTCGACGAGTTGCCCGAGTTTAAAAGAACAGTATTAGAAGTAATGAGGCAGCCTTTGGAGGAAAGGCGAGTGACCATAAGTAGGGCAAAAATTTCTATAGAGTTTCCTTCCAGTTTTATGCTTGTAGCCAGCATGAATCCATGTCCTTGTGGCTTTTACAACCATCCAGATAAAGAATGTGTATGCCCACCAGGCACTGTGCAACGCTACTTAAATAAGGTAAGTGGCCCATTGCTAGATAGAATTGACCTGCATGTGGAAGTAACACCAGTATCATTTGACCAAATGACCTCTAATAGAAAATCAGAAACGAGCGAACAAATTAGGGAAAGAGTAATCAAGGCTAGAGAAGTTCAGATTACACGTTTCAAAGCCATCAACGATTCGGGCGGCGATATGCAAGTGTATTGCAATGCCATGATGCAGCCTCAGATGGTGAAAGAAATATGTGTCATAAGTGAAGCAGGTAGGTCGCTGTTAAAAGCCGCCATGGAAAAGCTAGGTTTATCTGCACGAGCATACGACCGTATATTGAAAGTATCCAGAACTATAGCCGATTTGGCTGCAAGCGAAGATATCAAAATAGAACACTTAGCAGAAGCTATCCAATACCGCAGCTTAGACAGGGCAGGATGGGCAGGCTAAAATTTTAGCAACTCAAAATTCTTTTTACCATTTTGATATTGACATTGGCATAATTTTCGTACATTAGGAGTGAAATTAGTTCTAAATGAAAAAATACTTACAGTTCACGATTGCACTTTTTATTCTCACCTTGGTTGGTTGCAACCAAGTGGTTAATGCGCAGTCTGATTCCTTAAGATATGGTGGCACTAATTCGTTGATGAGCATTAATTCTCGCTCAGATGATAATCTGTCGCTAAGTATTAATGGTGGCGGAAAGGGATTAAAATTTGTAAAAATATTTGATATTATAGGCAAAGAGGTAGCAACTATAGATGTTGCAGGGCAAAGTTACCCAATGTTGTTTAATCTAGATTTGTCTGGTCACAGACAAAACATTTTTATCTGCAATCTTTACTCAGAAAAAGGCTTGATAGAGTCTAAGAAATTTTTTAAAGGCAAGACATATTAATTAGTTGTTAAATTGTCTTAAATAAAGGAAGCCCATTCCTAGTTTTAACAATAATTTTCTTATTTTCGCTTTCTGTTTCAATACTAAATTTATGAATACGTGCGTTTGTTCATTGTTTTAAACTTCTTGTTTTGAAGCAATCTTTGAATGAAAAGACTATTGATGTTTAGTTTTTTAAGTAATTATTTGTTTAACAATTTATATGTCGAATTATCACAAAATCAACAACATTACCGGATGGGTAGTGTTTGCCATTGCCACAGCAGTATATGTTCTTACCCTAGAACCGACTGCTAGTTTTTGGGACTGCGGCGAGTTTATAGCCTGTTCTTACAAACTACAAGTACCACACCCTCCTGGTGCACCCTTGTTTTTATTGATAGGTAGAATATTTTCTTTCTTTGCTGCTGGCGATGTTACCAAGGTTGCTTATTGGGTCAATATGGTTTCTGCATTGTCTAGTAGTTTTACCATTTTGTTTTTATTTTGGACAATTACTTTGTTAGCAAAGAAAGTTTTGAATTATGCCACTGAGCCTAGTACTGGCAAGCTCATTAGTATTATGGGGGCGGGGTTGGTAGGTAGTTTGGCATTTACCTTTACAGATTCGTTTTGGTTTTCAGCAGTAGAGGCCGAGGTGTATGCCATGTCGTCTTTCTTTACAGCGTTTGTACTATGGGCTATTTTGAAATGGGAAGAAAAATATGATGAGCAGGACTCAGACAAATGGCTGATTCTGATTGCATACATGATGGGCTTATCGATTGGTGTCCATTTGTTGAACCTAGTAGCAGTGCCTGCATTGGGTTATGTGTATTACTTCAGAAAATATCCCAATACCACTAGAAAAGGATTAATTTACACTTTTTTAATTAGTGCGGTAATCATAGTTGTGGTACTAGAAGGCATCATTCCAGGATTGCCATCATTGGCAGGAAAGTTTGAATTGATTTTTGTAAATGATTTGAATACACCTTTTGGTACTGGCATTATTGTATTTGTTGCCTTGGTGATTGGTGCAATTGTTTATGGATTTAGGTATTCTATCAAAAAAGAAAAGTATTTGATGAATACAGCTTTGCTTTCATTGGTATTTATATTAATAGGTTATATTTCTTACGGTTTAATATTAGTAAGGTCTAATTTTAACCCACCAATTGACGAGAACGACCCTGAAAATATCATTAGCTTTGTTTCCTATTTGAAACGTGAGCAATATGGCGACAGACCATTATTAACTGGTCCATATTTTACAGCAGGCTACCCCATAGATGCAGAGCAGGGGGCACCACTTTATAGAAAAGATGAAAAAAGTGGTAAGTATGTGATATATGATTACAAAATGAAATACAAATATGACCCTAAGCACATGGGCATATTTCCTAGAGCACATAGCACACAGCAGAACCAT
>JAAFID010000162.1 GCA_013297765.1 Cytophagales bacterium
TGGCTTTACACCAGATTTGTTAAGTATTGTATTGGTTGTAGCTACACAAGCCAAAGGTTCGGTATTGATACACCAAAAAATGTTTGAAAGTCGCCTGTTTTTTGTAGACAAATTGATTGACATGGGTGCCCAAATAATCCTTTGCGATCCACACCGTGCCTCGGTCAATGGCTTAGGCAAGCAAGTACCACTAAAAGGCATATCTATGACCTCGCCCGACATTCGTGCAGGTGTTTCTCTCTTAATTGCTGCAATGTCTGCACAAGGCAAAAGTACCATACACAACATAGAGCAAATTGACCGTGGCTACCAACATATAGATACTCGATTGAACGCCTTAGGTGCAAAAATTAAACGGATAGCGTAGGGGAGAAGCAATAACAAATAGACAACAATCTTCTCAAATCTGATGGACAACAACAGCATCGCATCTACGCTGAAACTAACAGCAACCTTGCTAGAGCTTCACGATGAAAATGTATTTAAAATAAAAGCCATTCAATCGGCAAGTAATGCTGTTGAGAATGCAACGGAATTGCTGGGGCAAATGAATGTGGAGCAACTTTCAGCATTGCCTTACTTGGGGAAAAGCATTGTCTCAAAAATTGTAGAAATAAACACCACAGGCACTACTGCCGAGCTTACTGAACTTTTGCAAATAACTCCAGCAGGCGTGGTAGAGATGTTGAATATTAAAGGCATTGGTGCAAAAAAAGTTCGCACGATATGGAAAGAACTGCAAGTAGAAACAATCGCAGATTTGTTAGCTGCCTGCGATGAAAACAAAGTTGCGGCGTTGAAAGGTTTTGGAGAAAAAACACAAGACACCATAAAGCAAAATATTCTTTACGCCCAGTCGAATGCTCACTTTCTATTGTATGCACAGGCTGAAGTAATAGCGGCAGAACTACTAACCTTGATAGAAAAAAATTCAGCAGTATTGCAGGTAGCAATATCTGGCGAATTGAAAAGAAAACTTGAAGTAATAGAAACAATTGCATTAGTGATAGCCACCGCAAATCAAAGTGAAATTGCAAAGATGTTGGCTAACTTAGACTTCTTGCAAGAAGATATTCAATCGTCTGGCCCTTTTACTTGGCGAGGCAGATTAAAGCCATCAAACACCTATGTTGAGGTGCATATTACTTCTCAAGACCAATTTCAATCTACTGTTTATTTGCAAACTGCAGCACCAGCACATTTGACCAGCAAATTAGACAATGGCAAAACCGTTTTTCAAACCCTATACAACACAGAGGTAAAGGAGGAGTTGGAATTATTTCAAAAAATGCAATTGCCCTACATCGCTCCTGAATTAAGGGAAGGATTAATAGAATTTGAATTGGTTAAAAACAACCCTAATTACCAATTGCTAAAAACGGAAGATTTGCGAGGTGTACTGCACAACCATAGCAAATACAGCGATGGAGCAAATACGGTGGAAGAAATGGCGATGCGTTGTATGGAATTGGGATACGAATATTTTGGCATTGCCGATCATTCCAAATCGGGCAACTTTTACAATGGTGGAATGTACGAGGATAAGGTAGTTGCCCAACACAAAGAAATTGACGAACTAAATAAAAAACTGTTCCCATTTAAAATTTTCAAAGGCATAGAGGTCGATATTCTTGCCGACGGTGCTCTCGACTACAGCGACGACGTAATGGCGACTTTTGATTATGTGGTGGCTTCAATTCATGCCAATTTGAAAATGAACATTGAAAAGGCTACAGCTAGAACTATTAAAGCCATAGAACACCCCAGTACTACTATTTTAGGGCATGCCAGCGGAAGGTTGCTTTTAAAAAGAGAAGGTTTTCCGCTGGATTATAAAAAGGTAATAGACGCCTGTGCAGCCAACGAGGTAGGGATAGAAATCAATGCCAACCCCATGCGGCTGGATATGGATTGGAGGCACGTTATTTATGCGCTGGAAAAAGGAATTTTAATTAGCATCAATCCCGATGCCCATAGTCTTGCTGGGCTAGAAGATATGAAGTATGGTGTAAACGTAGGTCGAAAAGCAGGCTTATCGAAAGAAATGACATTGAATGCTATGAATGGAGCTCAGATTCAAGAATATTTTTTACAGAGAAAAGCAAGGAAGTGAGATTATCAAATTTATTGACGTTATCTCTCCCCATTTCGCCAATATTTTTCAAAAAAATAAAATACAGTTGCTGCCAGCACCGCACCCACCATATTGGCAAGCATATCATTCATTTCGAATGACCTAAGTGGGATAAATTGCTGAATTAGTTCTATACCAATACCATAAGCTGTACCTATAGTGGCGTATATAAAATAATTGCGGGTAGTAAGCATTCTCAATACTTTTGCACCACGTAACACTAGCAATACTTGTATGAAAAATATACTTATATGTACATATTTGTCAAGCGATATTATACTCCAATAATCTACTTTGGGTATAAACTTTCCGGGTGATAGCGTAAGTATCAAAATCACCAAAGCCCATATCCATGCAGGGCGGTAGGCTTTGGTGAAGATGTAATTCATGTCAACGGATACTTATGCACCTACTAATTTTTGATAGTCTGCTGCAGATAGCAAACCCGATACTGCTGCAGTGTCGGCAAGTTTTACTTTTACCATCCACCCTTTACCATAGGGGTCTGTGTTTACTAACTCTGGGCTACTTTCTAGTGCTGTATTGAATGCTAATACTTCACCCGATAGTGGCATAAACAAATCGGATACTGTTTTTACGGCCTCTACGCTGCCAAATACTGCACCGTCGCCAACAACAGTTCCTATTGTAGGAATATCTATAAACACAATATCACCCAATTCTTTTTGGGCAAACTCTGTAATTCCTATGATAGCATGATCACCTTCTAGTCTTAGCCATTCATGCTCGGCAGTGTATTTTAATTCGGATGGAAAATTCATATTGGTTTTAAATTTATGGAGTAAAAATAAGGCTATGATTTTAATATAAAAAACTTACTCCATTTTAGTTTTTACAAACAATCTATTGAGCCACGAATTGCTAGCCAAAACTTGCCATTGATTTTCTAATTGCTCCAATTGTTCTATATTGTTGTTAAAGATAATTGTATTTGGTGTAAGCTCTTCTTTATGAATTGTAGGCTTAATGGCATCGAAAGCTATGGTTTCTATTTTATTATTTTTTATATAACTAAGGTTGCCTCTTTCCAGCAAGCCGACATTTAATTTTTCCTCAATTTGTCGGATAGCGGCCACAGACGAATCGATAGAGCAGCCGCTAGGCAAGGTAAAATGCTGGTCTGCAGCAATGACGATAAATCGATTTTGTAATATTTCAAATGCGCCCACCACCGGCGTACCATGGCTTTGCCAGCTGCTTATAAAGGAATTAAGTATATTTGAAACAAAAATTTCTTCCTCGGGTGTAAAATTTCTTTTGGCTGGATATATCCAAATTTTAGAACTAGTAGGCAGTGTGTATATCGACATAATATTTATGATTATTGTTTATCTATTGGTAATGTTTACTTTTCGTAAAATATTGTCCACAATTTGTCTGGTAGATACCGCATCGGCCTCTGCTTCATAGTTCAGTATTATTCTATGATTTAGTACGTCGGGGGCTACCTCTTTAATGTCTTCGGGCAATACATAATCTCGATTATTGAAAAATGCAATAGCCTTGGCGGCTAGGTTTAGGTTAATACTTGCACGAGGAGATACTCCATATTGAATATAGTTTGCCTCATCTATCAAGCCATAATCTTTAGGCTTGCGGGTAGCAAACACCAGCTCTATGATATACCGCTCTAGCGATTCAGAGATATTGACTTTATTGATGCTGTCTTTGATGCTAAAGATATCTTCTTTGCTTAAAATTGTTTTTACTTGGTAATCGAAACTCATATTTGACATTCGACGCATTACCTCTAGCTCTGCATCTTTATCTAGGTAGTCGATATGAATCTTCATCATAAATCTGTCTATTTGTGCTTCGGGTAGAGGGTAGGTACCCTCTTGCTCTACTGGGTTCTGGGTAGCCAATACTAGAAAAGGTTTGTCCAGTTTGTAGGTAGTTTCACCAATGGTTACTTGCTTTTCTTGCATGCACTCTAGCAGTGCCGATTGCACCTTGGCGGGCGACCTGTTTACCTCATCGGCCAAAATAAGATTAGAAAAAATAGGGCCTTTCTTTACTTCAAATTCTCCTTTGGGTTGGTTGTATATCATGGTGCCTACTAGGTCGGCAGGCAGCAGGTCAGGGGTAAACTGAATACGTTGAAAATTGAGGTGCAAGACCTGTGCAAGCGTATTCACCGTAAGGGTTTTTGCCAATCCTGGTACGCCCTCGACCAGCATGTGGCCACCTGTAAATATGCCCACCAGCAATCGGTTAATCATGTAATTTTGCCCCACCACTACCTTACTTACCTCGTCTATTACATTTCTTATTTTTAGCTGCTGGTCTATTACCAATTCTTTCACATCTTCTGCCATAATTTTTTATCGAATGCTATACTATCTGTTTTAAAGGGCGGTAGCTATTTTACCATTTCTTAAATATGAAAAAAACTGCCAACAATAGAAAGCCAAATCCTACCAAATAATTCCATTGCAATTTATCGGTTTTGAACACATATACCGCAAATATTATAAAAACTGAAAGGGTAATTGCTTCTTGAATAATTTTTAATTGAAACATATTGAATGGGCCACCATGCTCTATAAACCCTGTACGATTGGCGGGTACCTGAAATAGATATTCAAAAAAAGCCAATCCCCAACTGAACAATATGGCAAATACAATACCTTTATTTTGCAAAAAGTCGTATTTCTTGCCTTGTAAATGAAGATACCAAGCCAAAGTCATAAAAATATTGGAAATAACAAGCAGGCCAATTGTAAGTAGGGCTTTCATATTAAAAAAATCTTTGAACTATAAATTTAATCAAGATAATCGCAATTGGGATAATAGATTTTGAATTGAGGCTAAAAAATGAAATATTTGTAAAAAAAGATTATGATGAATAATAATGAAGTAAATTTGAAAGCCAACCATAAACAACGCATGATACTATTGGTCATAATGGTGCTATCTACTGCGTGTTTGCGATTCTTGCCCTTTGCATTTCCTATCCCTTTCCATTTTTCTCCAGTCAATGCCATTGCACTATTCAGCGGGGCTTATTTTGCAAACCGCTTTCAATCGTTTTTAGTACCATTGTTGAGTATCTGGGTCAGCGATTTATTTCTTAATTACCTTTATATGCACCAGTTTCAGCCGTTTTATAGTGGGTTTTATTGGCAATATGGCACTTATATCTTGTTGGTAATTTTGGGTAGTTTTCTTACGTCTAAATCTAGGGTTACCCCTATTGTAATCAGTAGCTTGAGTGCATCTTTATTGTTTTTTGTGATTACTAATTTCGGTGTTTGGTTTTCTTTCAATATGTATCCCAAAACATTTGCAGGTTTAGTGCTGTGCTACGAGGCTGCTATTCCTTTTTTCAAAACTACATTAATAAGTGATATGTGTTTTACTACATTGCTATTTGGTATTGCTGTTTGGGTAAATAAAAAATACCCTTTAGCCACGGCATAGTAAAGTTGCAATTAAGAGTATTTTAAATGCCAAAAAGTAGATAATGTTATCTTCTCCCGAGTTTGACACCTATAAGGCCTTAATTTTTGTAAATCAATTTGTTAATTTTTTGGGCGTGCCCCACACTTAAAGATAATTTTTGATTTCTTGTTGGGGGATGATATTGGGAAGTTTCTTGAGACCCATTCTATTGACAATGGCGTCGATGTGGTCTTTGCTGGCTGACCTAAGGTAGAATAAGTCGTCCTTATTTTTGATATAGCTGACCTGCATATTGTCCAAGGCTTTTCGGATTTGATTTTCCGAGAGTTTTATATTTGCTTTCAGTAGTTTGTTCTGAACATGGATGAGTAGCGTGTAGGCGATATAGCATAGGCATATATGACCTTCTATCCGTTTGTCTGTCCAGTGAAACATGGGGCGGGTTTCTAGGTGACTTTTGAATGTCCTAAAGCTATGTTCTATTTGATAGAGATGGCGGTAGTGGTCCAATACCTCTTCTACTTTCAGGTGTGCTACATTGGTAGAGATGGCTAGAAACCCATCGTAGCTTTGATTTTGCTTAATTTTCTCCTCATCAAAAACGTAGTTGGTTTTGTCTTTGCTGGTAAGAAAATAATGGTGGGCTTTCTTTTTTAGAAGATTGGGTTGCTTTAGGAGTTGTGCGGCTTTGCGTAGCTTTTCCTCTCTTTCTTCTTTGTCTTTCTTTGCTCGCTTCTCGCTGTAGGTGCAGATGATGGTGCGACCTTCGTACTTATAGGTACAGTAGCGAACGGTGATGCTTTCCCCTTGGTGATTGTACACCCAAGTTTGAGTATAATGATGGATATCAATGAGGTATTTTTTTACTGCTTCTGGCAAAGATTTTAGCCGTTCGCCGAGGATAAACTCATAATTGTTTTCTGTGGTAAGGTGGATGTTCTTCCTATTGAGCATCCCTCTATCGGCTACCACCACTATGTTCTTGATGTGGTACTGTGCTTTGAGCTGGTCTAATGCTTTTTCAAAAGTATGTCCCTCGAAGGTATTGCCTTTGTAGATGCGGTAACCTATGGGTTGCTTGTGTTTGTCTATCAACAGTCCAAAGAGGATTTGGGTATTGCCAATTTTACCATCCTTACCAAATCCCATTTGTCGCAATGCTCCTTCTGTTTCTACATCACTCTCAAAATAGAAAGTAGTCACGTCATAAAATACCACATCCAGTTCCTGATTGAACAAATCTCGGGAAGGCTGATAAATTAAGTCCTGAACGAGCTGGCTGTATTGTGAGAGGTAGTCTAGGCTCCGATACAATTGGTGTAGCTCTACTGGCTTCAATCCCAGATAATCTGACTGGTTTAAAAAGTTCTGTCTTTTGCTGCAAGGCTCATGCAGCCGCTCCAGAAGCATTAGCATTACTGCATTGGTGAGGTTTATTTCCAGTTTGTGCTTTCTTGTAATTCTATCCAGTGCTTTATCTAGCTTATAAAAACCAAATATTTTGCTAAAGAGTTGGTAGTAGCCATAATTGAATCTACCAAGCTCTTCTATATCGCCTTCTAGCAATTCTCGAGGGTCACCACCACCAAGTTCAAATAGTTTGGTGCCAAATCTCTGAAGCTGAAGGGGTGTGTAATCGCTTACCTTACCCAGACTGTAGACGGTTTCTTTGGTTACCTTGCCCTCTTTCCTCTTAGATTTTATAATCCGGATATATTGTTCTCCTTCTTTCTTATCAATGCGCATGTAGGCCATGACACAAAAGTGAAATGACCAATGCTAAAAATCAAGAAAAGTGGATAAATGTTTTCGCCCCACACTTTTGACAAAACCACCTCAAAATCTTTCAAATTTTATCAGAAATCAACATTCAAAAAAGTAA
>JAAFID010000165.1 GCA_013297765.1 Cytophagales bacterium
ATACCTTTGTTACAGGCTTTATATTTGCCAGATACATCATGCTTGCTAGTGTGCCTGTATTTGCCATCATTATGTACTACTCTCGCATACCCAAATATCGAATTCCTCTTTCTAATTTTTTTATTGGTCTGTGTTCCTTAATCGCCTTTGTGCTATGTATGTTTTCTGGAGGGGTACAATCAGAGGTACTTCCTTGGTTTGCCATTATTCCTTTGTTGGCTTTATTACTTCACGAAAAGCAGTTTATTCTTATTTGGAGCTTGCTTTCAGTAGCACAGATGCTGTGTTTGTTTTTTACCGATACGCTAGTCAAAGATTCTTCTTATTATTTTGATGGACATAAACTGTTGGAATTTAATTTTATCCTTAGTCTTGGCTTAATGTGCTTGATTACTGCCTTTGTGCTCATTATAGAGCAAGTTCAGAAAAAAGCAAAACAGGAATTGAGTCGCAATATAGAAGATTTGAAAGCCTCTGAAGAAGAGTTGCGGCAAAATATGGAAGAACTTTCCTCCACACAAGATGTTTTAAGTAAAGTAAATAATAAGCTGAATGAAAATATTTTAGAATTAAATGAGGTAAACGTAGCCTTAAGAAACAATAAACTTGTTATTCTACAGAAAAAAGAAAAATTAGAATTTTACGCCAAACAGCTTTATAAACTAACTAAAAATGAATACATACAATTGGGCGACCTAGACAATGCCCTAAAATTATTACTTAAAGAAGCTGTCGATGCTTTAGGCATTACCCGAGGAAGTATTTGGCTTTATGAAAATGAAGACTCTGAATTGCATTGTAAACTATTGTGCAATATCAACCAAGATACTTATGAATCGGGCCAAATTTTGCAGTATCATAATTACCCCGCCTATTTTGAGCGAATTAAAGATGCCAATGCTTTGGTTGCTGATGATGCCCACACCAATCCTTATACCGAATCATTCAAAGACAACTACCTATTGCCACTGAATATCGCCTCCATATTGGATATTCCATTATTTATAAATGGTGAGGCGAAAGGCGTCGTTTGCTTTGAAAATCAGCTAGAGCAACATATCTGGACCGATGAAGACTTGTCCTTTTCAAAATCTATTGCCGATTTGATTGCCATTGCTTTCCAATCGGCCGACAGAACTGCAAGTGCAAAGTTGCTTCGGCAACAAAGTGAGGAAATCTTGCTACAAAACAATTATTTGAATCAATTGGCAGAAGAATTGAAAGCCTCAAACGAATCGCTAGACCGCAGGGTAATCGAGCGTACAGAACAACTTAAAAGGCAAAATACCAACTTTGCAGAATATACTTTTATCAACGTTCACTTACTGCGAGCACCATTGTGCAGAGTATTGGGGTTGTCAGAATTATTAAAATACGGGCAACTAAATGCCGATGAAAGAGATTTGATAAACAAACTGGATTACGAATGCAAAGATTTAGAAAAATTAATAGCCAAAATAACTCATGTTTTGGAATCTGGCGAAGTGATAGATAGAGAGAAAATATAGAAAGGTTGTAAAGTTTTGCAGTCTTTAATATAAGTATTTGAAAATAAAAAAGTAAGATTAAAAAATTTTCTCTAATTTGAAATTTGAAGTTGGAGAATTCTCTAATTTTAGACATTTTAATTTTTTTAGGATTTTTTTCCAAAATAAAATCTTAAAAAAACTAAATTAATTGTTTAATAATCTTTTTCTTATAATAAAGTCTAGGGTTTTGATTGAGATTTTGGGGTTAAAAGTTAAAAACCCCCTGTCACCCTTTCCTCCCCCTAAACATCTGTTTCTTGGGTGGTGGACCTTCTAGCACTTCTACTGCAAAGCCAGCAGCGATGAGGTTGCGGCGAAATTGCCCACTGGCACAGTAGGTGACGAGTATTCCGCTAGTATTTAATAGCGAAAATAACTTTTTAAGAACGGGTATTTCCCATATTTCGGGTTGTTTGCTGGGGGCAAAGGCATCGAAATAAATAATATCGTAGGTTTGCGAAGTCTCAAATTCTTGAATGGTTGCAGGGCGAATGCAAATATTAAAATTTGAGGACAGCTCTATTTTTGAATTTGCTGCTGCAAGATGCATAGCTCTAAAAATAGACTCGTCGCCCAAAATGCTGCCATAGTTTAATTGAGAAAAAACACCTTCTGCCAATCGGTATGGTTCTAGGGTCTCATAGTCGATAGAGATGTTATGTGCCTGTGCGTACTGATAGGTGAGTAAGGCATTAAGCCCAGTACCAAAGCCTATTTCCAATACTTTGAGGTGTTTCAAATCTAGTGTTTGCAAACCATGCTGCAGGTAAACATAGCGAGATTCGGCAATTGCCCCATGCGAAGAGTGGTAAGTTTCATCAAGTAAGGGCAAATAAATTGTGTGCGAACCATCGGCCGAAACGATGATTTGGTGATCTATTTGCCCCTCCATATTATTTCTTCTTGCCTTTTGCTGGTTTTTTAGGTGCTACTGGCTCTGCTGCTGCCTTTGACAAGTTTCGTAGTATTTTTATTTCTGCTCTGCGGTTTTGGGCCCTACCTTCCGGGCTGTCGCTACCATCTGGATTTTCATTGGGCGACAACGGCTGTGTTTCGCCAAAGCCTTTGCTCTTCATGCGTTTTTTTACTACCCCTTTTTGAGCCAAATAATTTTCTATGGTTACAGCTCGTTTTTTCGACAGTTCTACGTTGAACTCGTGTGTACCTACATTATCGGTATGTGCGGCTATCTCAATGTTCAAATCAGGATATTCTTTTAGCAAGGTGGTCAAGCTATCGAGTACATCTTCTTTACCCTCTAAAAACTCGGTATCGCCCAGCTCAAAATTTAAGATTACCTTGAGGTCTATCACCGCATTTTTATCTTTCAGTTTGCCGTCTTTGAATACTTTGGTAATGGTGTATTCAGATATGTCGGCGAGCTTTACCGTAGGTGCTGCCACTATATTTTTGGTGGTGGTGCCAGGGTTTAGGTACAGGTCTACAAACAGCACTTCCACTTGGTTTGTATGCTTCGATTCTGTTTTCGCTATCGAATCGGCGACTGGTTTGGCTAGGGTAAATTTTCCTTCGGAATTGGTATTGATAAAAACGTTCAATGAATCAGAATTTGGAACTTTCACACTTAGCAAATAATCTTTTTGCTTGTCTACTTTGTAAAAATACTGGGTTTCTGCGGTGTTCAGGTTCATTGGGTTTCTAGCATGTGTAGCACTTAACGAATCAAATAGTACATCTTTGAAATTGTTGGCTTCTGCTTCAGTTAGGTTGCTTACTGCACCTTCTTTCTGTGTCAGCATTTTCACTTCTGCACCATCCATTCTGGCTTTGGCTTTTTTGTTGAATATTCTCAGTGCCACTAGCGATATGGGCTGATATTGATGGCTGTAAATATCATCGCAGCAAGTTTCGCTTAATAAGTGTGTACCACCTGGGCGGTTAGAAACCAGAAAACCAGTTTCTTTAGTTCCGTTGATAGAGAAGTAAGTATCATCTACCCTAGAGTTCACGGGCAAACCTAGGTTTTCTGGTTTACTCCATTTGGTCAAGTTGCCTTTGGCACGAAACACATCGTAGCCACCAAAACCGTAATGAAAATTAGAACTAAAATAAAGTGTACCATTTGCAGCGTCGTAAAATGGGGTAATTTCGTCACGAATGGTATTGACAGTGCCGCCTAGGTTGGTCGGTTTTTTCCAAGCACCAAATTTATCGGGCGAGGAGTACCATATATCAAGACCGCCTTTTCCACCTGGCATATCGGAAACAAAAAGCAATGCTTCGGTAGCCGATTTGCCTGTGCCCATAGTAAATGGAAATGGTTGCGTAAACGTCATGCCATCGGTATTGATCATTCCCTTCAATTGCTCACCTTCGCCTATTGCACCGGCCACCACTGGGCTTACATATATTTTGCAATTCATTTTGTGGCTACGGTCTGCACTACAGCGGGTATAGTAAAACTTTGTTTTATCGCTAGAAAAAGCACCGTTTGCTGTATTTTCTAGTGGGCTGTTCAATGTCTTCATTTCGGTAGGTAGCGACCATTCACCGCCCTTATTTTCAGATGTGTAGAGTTTTACATGTCTAAATCTTACCTCTTCATGGTGGTGGTATATTACGCTATCGCTTTGTAGGGAAGCATAGTAGAGCGTATCCCCTTTTTTAGTAGGCGAGAAATCAGTATAGCCCGAATTTACGTTGTCGCCCAGATGCTTGATGTCGTTGTAGGCAGGGTAGTTTTGCTCAGTAAATGCATAATCGCAAGCTGCCATTTCGTTTCTAGCGATGGCTTTGTACTTGTCGTTTTTTTCTTCTTTGAATTTGCTATTGTAAAATTTTGCGTAGGCTTTTTTAGCCTCTTTGTAATTTGCGTTGTATTTCAAGGCCTCAGCATAGTAAAATGTTTCTAAACCAATATTGGTACTATCCATATCTACCGCTTTTTTTAACCACAATTCAGCATTTTTATAATCTCTAGAAGAGAAATAAGATTGCCCTAGTCGAAAGGCAAATTCCTTTTCTTCGGGATACGTTTTTACCAATTCTTGCAACTGGTCTGTGGCATTGTAATAGCTCCCTCGCTTGATAAGGTCGTGTGCTATTTTATGGCGTTTGTGTTTGCTTAGTTTTTTTATCTTTCTGTCTTGTGCGTCTGTATTATGGGCAAAGGCCAAGGATATTAAAATCGAAAAAAGGAATAAATGCTTCATGTTATTTAGGGCAATAGGATAATATTTTTAAAAATGATGATGTCTAGAAAAACCTGCATGGTACGGTCACTTCATTGGGCAAGGCACGAGAAAGGAAGCCGACATAAGTAAGCGTAATTTCATAAGCACCCACTGCTTTGGTATTTATTTTAGGTACCGTTTTTACATCGTTGAGCGACGATACGGTAGCATCGTAGCTAAAGGCTACTTTTACATGTTTGTATTGCATGCCTACCATGGCGATTGCTGCATCTGATAGCCTATACCAGCCGCCCAAGTAAACGGTAATGTCTTTTTTGGTATTCAGATGGTAGCCCACGGCTGTACCCATATTCAAGTCTGTAGCACCAGATTGACGCATGTACATTACAGCAGGAAGTAGCGTAAACTTGTCGTTAAGTTGGTAAGCCAGACTAAAGGTACTAAGCAGGCGACGACCCAATCTATTAGGGTCGTAATCATTGATGTTTTTTGCCACCGATTCTTTGGGTGCTGTAATGTTGAAAAGCGACCCACCCAGGCCTATGCTCAGTTTCTCGCTCACGGTAAAGTCGTAAAACAAACCTGCATTGAGGTTAAATGCACCGTAATTATTGCCGCCAGCAATGGCGAGGTCTTTAGAAATAAATGAACCCGAAGGTGCTGTAAAATTTGTTCTATCAATATCTGCAGATGAATACAAGCCTGCATTGTTAAAAGATTTTCTGGTGTACCCTGGCTGAAAGCCTACAGAAATGCGGTGACGCTTGAAAGCATCTAACGATTTGTGCATGGCAAGTGAAACCGAAAATTGCTGATTCTTGAATATTTGGTCTGGCAATTCATCGTTTACAAACAATATCCCTGCACCTATTTTATCAAAGAATGCGGGAACGTTTACAAAATTCATATCGGCTGCGGCACCAAAAGTGGTGTAGGGCGAGTTTACTTGCTTCCACTGACTGCGGTATATAAGGCCTGCTCTTACATCTTCTCTCATTCTGCCCGCCTGTGCAGGGTTTATGGCTGCTGGAAAATTGTAAAATTGGGAAAAGTGAAAATCCTGTGCATTAACCGCTGTGCTTGCAATGGCAATGGCATAAGCCAAACTTAAAAATTTATTCATGACTGTTTAATTTTTCTTTTAAATAATTGTTGTTTAGAATATCCATAAGATTTCTAAAACAAAAGTTGAAGGATGTTTATTATCGCACCAGTGTTAGATTGCCTGTACGAGGCAGTTCTTCGCCATAAATGGTAGTTGCAGATATGAAATAGACATACACGCCCATTGGTTGCTCTTCCCCATTAAAGGTTCCATCCCACTGTGCTTTGATGTCATTTTTGCCATCGAACACCACTTGACCCCAGCGGTTGTATATTTTGTAACCGTTTATTTTTGATATTCCTCTAGCTACAATCTCAAAGTTATGTTCAGGGGTAACGGTATTGGGAACTACCATATAGGCATTCAAATCTAGTTTTTTAAATATGGTATCAGAGCAGCCATTGTTGTTGATAGCGATTAATTGCACATCGTATTTGGCTACGGTACTGTAGGTATGTTGTTCATTACCAATTTTAGAATCTACTTTGCCACCATCGCCAAAATCGTAGAGCCATTGCACCACATCGCTACTAGAAGTATTGGGGTTGCTCGCATTGAACTTGCCTTCAAAAAACATTGGCTTGTTGGGTGTAATTTCTTGATCTACATAATCGTAGCTAAAGTTGGCGTTAGGTTTTGGGTAAACCAAAATTGGTTTGGTCAATGTATCGCCACAATTAAATTTGTTCACCGCAATCATACTGGCGGTAACGGCTATATTGTCTTGTGTAAAGTTTTTGAATTGGTAAACAGTATTTCTGGTAAATGCAGAATCCAATGTGCCTAGTTTATTGTCAAAAAGCCATACAAATCTTTTTACAAAATCACCTGGCTCGTCAGAGGGAATGGAGTCGCCAAGGAAACGATTGGGCAATTGAAAACATGCTGTATCGTGGGTAAACTTGGCTACTGGCTGTGGGAAAATAGTCACCACCGAATCGGCAGAGGCGTTGCAACCTTTATTGTCAAGCTCATTATACAGCGTACATTTCACCGTATATTTGCCTGCTTTGGGGTAAGAATGGAATGGATTGAATACAAACTCTTGTTTGCCATCGCCAAAATCCCATTTTACAGAAGTAATGTTATCGTACTCGTCTAGGGTACAATCTTTGGTAAATGCCAATTTCTCAGAAGCACAGAATCCACTAATGGTAAAGCATGGTTTCGCCATTTTCTCTACCCTAAATAAAAAGTCAGGCTGAATGTTTCTGCATCCTTTGCTGTCTATAGTGGTGATGCGTGCAAAGTGATTACCATGGTCTAGGAAAGTTTTTACAGGAGTGAAAATATTAGATGTTTCTTTGAGGGTCAGCAAGCCTGATTTTTCTCTAAAGTAAAATTGCCAGTCAAGCGATGTTATTTTATTGTCTCCGCCCTTTTGTGAGGCATAAAAGCTAACTGGAAATGGTACGCACTTGCCTACCACACTGTCAATATTGGCAACGGCCAATGGATATACATACAATGGTGCAGAGAAATTTTTGATACATCCGCCGTTGTAGGTAAATTTCAATGTAACATCATT
>JAAFID010000164.1 GCA_013297765.1 Cytophagales bacterium
CAAGTACTGCAACAAGAGCTACGTCTCAATGAAGAATTGGCCACCCGTGAGGAAGAAATGCGCCAAAATATAGAATATCAGAATGAGCTTATTAATGTAATTTCGGAAAGAGAAAATTTGATTAGTTCACTAAACAACAATTTGGCGGGTGGCTTTGTATATCAAAAAACCATTGTCGACGGGAAGGATGTTTATTTTAAACATTGCAGTCAAGGCATAGAACATATTTTGGGAATTCAATCGCATGATTTATTAGAAAATGCACAACTATACTATCAAAGAATAGTGCCAGAAGATGCATTCTTGATAACTGAAATACTACACAAAAGCAAAGAACAACCAGGGGTTTACGAGATAGAAGCAAGATATTTTAATAGCAAAGATGAGGTGATATGGCTTTATGAAAGATTTGTTTCTAAACAAAATGAATTTGGAGAAATAGAATGTTTTGGAATGGTGCTGGATGTAAATGAAAGAAAAAAACTAGAAAGCGAAAATAAATCTTATCAAGAGTTGATAAAATCGATTGTAAACAACGTGCCTGTACTTTTATGGGCGACTGACAATGACGGTAAGCTTACATTTATAGACGGCGCTACTACCGAAATACTTAATGCAAATACTGGTCAGTTATTGGCCGAAAACATCCTCGATGTATTTCATACAGATAACCTTGACCACCAGCAGTATTTTGCTAAATGTGTAAATTTACAACAAGATTTTTCCATTTTGATTCCTATACCTACTGCATACATTGATTTGAGGGCCACAAGACTAAACAATGCAGAAGGCGAATTTGTTGGTTTCATAGGGGTGGGTATTGATGTTTCTGAAAGAATAAAATCTGAAAACAAAATAAAAGATTTTATAGCCGATCAATCACTATTAATTGAAAGAATTACCACCAATGAAGCGAGCTTGGCAGCAGTACTGAACAGCACAAGCGACATCATAGTATCCATCAATAAAGACTTAAAAATACAAGAGTTTAACCAATCTTATGCGTCGATGATATTGGTATCTATGGCAAAAACAGTGGAAAAAGGCGCAGATTTGCAAGAATATACAGGACCCGATTTTTGGCCCACCACTTTTTCTTGTATTCATAGGGTATTGCAAGGAGAAATAGTTTCTGATGTAATGGTTTATTCCCCTACCCCAAGCTATTCTATTAGTCTAAGCGTTATTTATGCACCTATATTTACAGAACAAAAAGAAGTAATCGGTATCACTATCATAGCTCGTGACATTACTCAGGCAAAGCAGCTAGAGCAACAAATGGTACACATAAACAAGCAAGTAGCTGAATATAGATTAATGGCTTTGCGCTCGGTAATGAATCCTCATTTTTTATTCAATGCACTAAATTCTATTCAGTATTTCATTTCTAAAAACAATAGAGAATTAGCCTCTAACTATTTGTCCCTTTTCTCAAAATTAATTCGAAAAGTATTGGAAAGCTCAGTAAGCAATAAAATAAGTCTTAATAGTGAACTTGAAATATTAAGCCATTATCTGGATTTAGAGATGCTACGGTTTGAAGACAAGTTTACTTACCAGATAGAAATACACCCTGAGTTGGCAGCCGAAGAAGGGGTAGAAATACCTTCGCTACTGATACAGCCTTACGTAGAAAATGCCATTTTGCATGGGCTAACCAATAAATCAGAAATGGGTAAATTGATGATTAAACTGGAGTTGACTACAGATGACCAGCTACTGGTAACCATTGAAGACAATGGAATAGGTCGCAAAGAAGCAAAAAAAATAAAAGATGAAAGTTTAGTAAAGCATAAATCGTATGGCATGCTGGTCACTCAAGAAAGGCTAGACATCATTAACAAAACCAATAAAGTAAATGTCAGTATTTTCGATTTAGAAACAGATGGCAAACCCAGTGGCACCAGGGTAGAGATTTTGATAGGTATTGCGTAATGGTGCTATGATAAGTGCAATAAAAAATCAATAGTATCGACCCCGTCGGCATAGTCCATAATATTGGGAAACTGAGTATTGCCAAAATCCACAGCCCCTACAAACAATGGACTATGGGTTGCAATTACTTGAATTTTTTCTCTCTGCGATTCTAAATACAAAGAGAGTGTTTCCAAATTTTGATACCGTTCAAAATACAGCACTCCGATAGGGGAAACCAAATCTGTTGATTCGACCATTAACAAAAAGCCATTATCGAAATGTACTGTTTTATTAAGTAGTAAAATAGACCTGTTGTAATCGTAATTGTTTTGATATTTGTGGTTGTCAAGTACACCATGAAAACTTTCCAAATGGTCGTAAACCTGAGCCACGGTAAAGTTTTGGGGAACATAAATTTTGGAAACACTGCGACAACCTAAGCCATAATAACTAAATATATCAGTGCCTAGTCGCTGAATTTGTTCGGGTGTTTCTTCGCCAGTAAGTACGGCAATAGAATTACGATTTTTTCTAATGATATGTGGCTTATTTGCAAAATAATAATGGAAATACCTTGCAGAATTATCACTGCCAGTGGCGATAATGGCATCTACGTCATTTAGCCGTTCGGTAAATATTATTTTTTCTTTCCAACGGTTATCAATCGCTATCAAACTGTTTGAAAGTGCTTTGATTAAAACTTGATCTTGAGAACTTAGTTTTGCGTGCAGGGTATGCCCACAGACGAGCACACATAGCCAATCGTGAAACCCAACCATGGGGATATTTCCCGCCATCACTACTCCTACCCTTTTGGATGCAATGTCTGCTATTTTGTATTCATTCGTCCAATTGGTAAGCACTTCCGGCTTTAAAAACACTAGCACTCCGTCCAACGCTTGTTGCAACGATGCTGTAGTAAACCAATTGTTTTGATGGTTGGCCAAACGAAAAATAGATTCCACATCAAAATCTGTGGAAGACCACTGGGTACCAAGTTGAGAAAGCGAATCTATACGTTCGGAAAGCGTCATGAAGTAAAAGCTGTTAATTGTAAGTGATAAAGCGGTTAGTGTATGCAGTGTGTGGGTTTCGTCAGTTCTTTATTTTCCTTAATTACGGAGTTGTCCAGTGAGCATTGTTCTTTCCAATTATTCTGAAGTCAGCATGATGTATACACTATATGTGTACAGGTTTTATTTCATTTTTTCTTTAATCTTTTATCAATCTCAGAATTTTTTAAATTAATTTGCCCTTCAACATGATCAGCCCATTCAGAAATTAAATTTCCTCTCGATTGAAAAGCTGTATCAGAATTAATATACCACTGCTGATAAACCTTTTTAAATTTTTCATTTTTCCAATCGCATTTTGCGTCTTTTCTTGCCGAGAAGAAATCAAACACAAAGCTTTTCAATGTATCATCATAGGCATATTTTACTTCACCTATATAGTTATAACAATATTTATTTTGGTCATTACTTAGAGAATCACATTGGCAATGTCCACTACCTCCATTGTTAGATTCAGTAATAAAGAAAACCCTTGGATTGAGAAACTTGTTTCTTTCAATTAATTTATATTCATCTCTTTTATAATAAATTCCATCCCCATAAACTCCACAAGTGGTGTAAGTAATCAAAAATATATTTCCAAAAATACCTTTTAAATCAACTTCACAATAATCAGGAATATCATTATTTATCATCACATCAGTAATTATCCATTTACTTTTATTTTTATTCAATAGAAGTATTATTTCATTATAGTAATTATGCATTGTAGAAGAAAGAGTCTTTGCTCCTCTAACATAAAAAATTTTGGTAGAACTATCCCCAAATACGTTTTCAACCGTCATGTATGTTGAATCCATATTATTCCATGATTGCGGACCTAAGTTATAGTAATATTTTCCTTTGGTTTTCAGATAATTTCCATATAACAGACGAAGTATTGTCGTGTCTTCAATATTTGAAATCACTTTTCCTTTAATATCTTCGATGTTAATATCGAAATTATCTTGACTTAAAGCACTCAAAGGAATACTAATAAAAACAATAGTAATAAAACAAAGAACAAAAAAATTATTACGTAAAAGACTTTTCATAGAACTATTTTTAAACTTGTCCACAACATTGTATTGATGATCTTATACTTTCTCTGCCAATTCCATCCAACGTTCTGTTTTTTGCTCTATTTCGCTTGAAATTTCTTTAATCTTTTTTGACAATTCTGCTATTAGTTTATGGTCATCGCCGCCTGCTGATAATAGGGCAATGGTGGATTGCTTCTCGGCTTCTAGTGCTGCCAATTCATTTTCTATAGTTTCGTATTCTTTACGTTCGTTGAAAGAAAGTTTTTTGCTTTCTGCCTTTTCTGCAACTACAGAAGCAACGGTAACTGGAATTTTTTCTTCAGCTCTTGCCTTCTCTAGTTCCTCTTCTTCCTCTAGGTACTCACGGTATTGAGAATAGTTGCCTGGGTAATCTTTGATTACGCCATCGCCTTCAAATATGAATAAATGGTCGGCCAGCTTATCCATAAAATACCTATCGTGAGATACAATGAGTAGGCAACCACCAAAGTTCAAAAGGAATTCTTCCAACACCGAAAGGGTTACTAAATCTAGGTCGTTGGTAGGCTCATCGAGAATCAAGAAATTAGGGTTACGTACCAATATGGTCAGCATTTGCAAACGTTTCTTTTCCCCACCACTTAGCTTGTTCACATAAGTGTATTGCATCTCTGGTGGAAATAAAAATAGACTCAAAAACTGCGAGGCTGAGATTTTGACCCCATCGCCTGTTTCTATAAATTCTGCAATTTCTTTTACTACTTCTATTATTCGTTGATTGCCATCTATGTCTAGGCCCATCTGCGAAAAATAGCCAAATGTTACCGTTTGCCCCTTATCTACTCGCCCAGTATCTGGGGCGGTAATACCCGTAAGCATATTTAAGAAAGTAGTTTTGCCCACCCCATTTTTACCTATTATGCCTATGCGGTCTTTCTTTTTAAACACATAAGAAAAATCTTTTACAATGTCTTTGCCTGCATACGATTTAGAAATTTTATCTGCCTCAATTATTTTCCCACCCAGCCTAGAGGTTTTCAGGTTCAGTTCTAGTTTCTGTTGAATTTTTCTTTGCTCGGCTTTTTCTTTAAGTACGTAAAAAGCATCGACCCTATATTTGGCCTTAGTGCCACGTGCCTTTGGTTGCCTGCGAATCCAGTCAAGCTCTTTCCGCATGGTGTTACGTGCCTTTTCTATTTCTGCATCTTTAATTTGCTCCCGCTCGGCTTTCTTTTCTAAAAAATAACTGTAGTCACCGTCGTATTTAAAGATTGCACCGTCTTCCAGCTCTAAAATTTGATCTACTACAGCATCTAGGAAATACCTATCGTGGGTTACTAGTAGTAGTGTTTTATTTTTTTGTGTCAAATAAGTTTCCATCCACTCAATCGTCTCTAAATCGAGGTGATTGGTAGGCTCATCCATAATGATGAATTGTGGGTCTTCAATCAACAACTGTGCAAGTGCTACCCGCTTTTTTTGCCCACCAGAAAGTGTTGCTATTTTTTGATCTAAATGCTGTAATCCTGTTTTTGCAATAATCTCTTTCACCCTGCTATCGTAATCCCAAGCGTTTAGCTCATCCATGCGTTCCATTGCGGTTTGCATCAAATCGCCATCGCCACTTTCTATGGCAATTTCGTAAGCCTTAACTGCCTTTATTGTATCAGATTCGGCAGAAAATAACGCTTCATAAACCGTATGTTCAGGATTCAAATCAGGCTCTTGATCTAGAAAACCAACTGTTGTGCCTTTGCGAAAAGTAACGGTGCCATTGTCGGGCATTATTTTGCCTGCAAGCACTTTCAATAAAGTAGATTTGCCACTACCGTTGATACCAACCAGTGCAACTTTTTGACCTTCAGCTATACCAACGGTAATATTTTTAAACAACCAACGCTCTGTGAAACTCTTGGATATATTTTCTGCGGATAGAAAATTCATTATGATAAAAATTTAATATGTATTGAAATACAAATTTAACAATTATAGCCACACTAACCCATCGTCAAATAGATTTGCGGTATTTAAAAAGCTGTATTTACTTAGTTTTATTGCCTAATAAGATTTCTATTTAAGCAATCGATTCATTTACCTTCCCAACCCGCCATACATCTCTACATCGGATAGGGTAATATTTTTGTCGCTCATGATGATTAATCTTTCCACCACATTTTTTAATTCTCTTATATTTCCTGGCCAGTCATGTTTGGTCAAATATTGCAGTGCATCTTTATCTATGCTTTTGGGCATAGTACCATAATCATGAGCAATGTCGAGCAAGAAACTTTCGATTAATAAGGAAATGTCGTCTTTACGGTCTTTCAGCGGCGGCACAAACAGAGGAATCACCGCTAGGCGGTGGTAAAGGTCTTCTCTAAATCTATTTTCGGCAATTTCTTTTTTAATGTCTTTGTTGGTCGCCGCAATGATACGCACATCTACTTTAATTTCTTTTTCGCCACCTACTCGGGTTATTTTATGTTCTTGCAATGCCCTCAGTACCTTGGCTTGGGCTGAAAGGCTCATATCGCCTACTTCGTCCAAAAATAAGGTACCTCCGTTGGCTTGTTCAAATTTTCCAATTCTCTGTTTGATAGCCGAAGTAAACGAGCCTTTTTCATGACCAAACAACTCACTCTCTATCAACTCATCTGGTATTGCGGCACAGTTTACCTCTACCAGTATGCCATTTGCCCTTCCGCTTTTTTCGTGAATCAGTTTTGCAGCCAACTCCTTGCCCGAACCATTGGGCCCTGTAATAAATACTCTGGCCTCGCTAGGTGCAACTTTTTCTATTGTTTTTAGCAACTGTTTTATGGGCTCAGATGCACCAATGATTTGGGTACTTTTATTGATTTTTTTCTTTAATATTTTGGTTTCAGTTACCAAATCTGATTTTTCCAACGCATTGCGTAGCGTAATGAGCAAGCGGTTTAAATCAGGTGGTTTTTGTATAAAATCGTAAGCTCCTTTTTTGGTAGCCTCTACAGCAGTTTCTATATTTCCATGGGCCGATATCATAATAAACTGGGTGTCTTTACCCATTTCCATGGCCTTTTGCAACACTTCTATGCCATCTATCTTTGGCATTTTGATATCGCAAAGCACAATATCATAATCTTCTTTGGCTATTTTTTCTAATGCTTCTTCGCCATCTTTGGCCTCATCTACATTGTATTTTTCAAATTCTAAAATTTCTTTCAGCGTACTGCGAATGCTTTTTTCATCATCCACCACTAGAATTTTTGCCATATATAATAATCAATTATTGAAATACAATTTAAAAAAAATCGAGCCTCAAAGCCAAATTTTGTCTAGCCTAG
>JAAFID010000166.1 GCA_013297765.1 Cytophagales bacterium
AATATCAGCATAAGTTACCCCATCAGAAGATTTTTGCCATATAATATTACCTATCCCTCCTGTAACGCTGATGTCTGTATTGCCTCCTATCACCAAAGAAGTTTGGGTAGCACTGGCACTCCCCCCTACGCTGGATGGGTTTATTGTGATAGATACGATGTTAGAATGGGCTGTACCTACTTTGACCCTAAACCAAGTGTTTTTTGTTAATGATGCGGTTACAAGCGTAGAGCCTGTAGCACCTGTTATGTTCTGGAAAGTGCCTCCTACTATGGAATCTTGCCACTGGATACCTCCACTATTGCCCACCAACTCTAAAGTGGCAGAACTTCCTGTACAAATTACAGGGGTAGTAGTCGATGCAGTACCTGCTGATGTAGGCAAGGTTACCGTTACTTTTACAGGGGTAGATGTGGCTGCGGGGCAAGTACCACTGCTTACTTTGGCTCTGTAGTAATAATCCCCCACAACGGTCAAAGCTTCTGTATTGAAGGTGTTTAAAGTCTTAGGAGGGACAATATCAGCATAAGTTACCCCATCAGAAGATTTTTGCCATATAATATTACCTATCCCTCCTGTAACGCTGATGTCTGTATTGCCTCCTATCACCAAAGAAGTTTGGGTAGCACTGGCACTCCCCCCCACGCTAGATGGGCTTATTGTGATAGATACTACATTAGAATATAATTGTTTTGAAGATTTGCTTACTTGTGCACGATACCAAGTATTTTTAGTAACTGATGAGACAGAATAGTTGGGTGTAGTTGCACCAACTATATTTATAAATGTTCCTCCTACTATTGAATCTTGCCATTGGATGGAGCCTGAATAATTTTTCAGGGTTAAATTTACAGCAGTATTTGCACAAATAATATTTTGTTGCACACTTGCCTCCCCTGCTATTACGATAAGAGGAACACCTACACGCACTATTGCAATCGTAGATGAAACAGGGGTAGCGCAAGAACCCTGCGTAAGCATAGCTCTGTATTTGTATACACCATTAGAAAGATTTCCCGTATTAAGTGTATTTCTATCACCAGCAACATCTACAAATGGCTCTTCGTTATTGGATACTTGCCATTTGATGGTACCTTGGTAATTGGTTAATCTTATCACCGTACTTTCATTAACTTGCAATGTATCTTGATCCGGGTTTGATATGCCACCTATGGGAGGATTATCGCCTTTAGCATTTATCGTTCTTGATCCTTTTATATTAAAACTACATCCTTCTGAATTGGTTATAATAAAATTATTATAGTTTCCAGGAGGCAAGCTTAGCTCAATTTTACTATTTGCAGACGCAACCATATCGGTTTCAGGCAATCCATTATAGGTCACTTTATAGGTTTGGGAGGGGATTAAACTCTGGTTTGGGACTCTAGCTACTAAGCTTATTTTTCCATTATCTCCGCAATTTTCTGGGTCATCCAAATCAGTTAAGAATTCAGGAGCTTGGCCTACTTTACTAATAGTCATAAGTGTCCGCTCGCTTTCGCATCCTCCCATTTCTGCACTCACATATAATTTTACATTAGTTTGCCCTGCGGAAGGTATTAAAGGATTGAGCATGGCAGTGCCTCCGGTAGCTTCTGAATACCATTTTGGTGTGGATCCGGGTATCCAACTCACTTTATTTACCAAATCCATTATTCCAGAAGATTCTGTTTGGCAATATGGAAATGGATTGGCACCTAAGATTTGAGGTGCAGAGGGAGCGTCATCTATAATCACATCTATTTTGGCACGATCGCTTTCCCTGCCATTTGCATATATTTGACTTACATAATATGTTGTAGTGCCTGTATTCGCAGTAGAAGGGATCAGGGTAGACATGGAAGTGCCATTTGTAGCTTGTGTATACCACTTAAGTTGTGTACCTGGATTTCCCTGATTTGTACCTAATATTGCGGTTAATGGGATAGATGTTGTCCCTTTACAATAGCGCACAGGGGTTGCCACAATGGGTTCGTTACAGGCAGTTACATTGACGGTATTGTGGTATGTCTTTGGCTCAGATCCTTCTGAGGAAGTTTCCAAAGAGACATAGTAGATACCTGGGTTGGCATAGGTATGAGTAAATGGAGAGTTATTTGATTTTATAGTAAACCTGCTGGCAGACCCTATTTCACCATTGTTCCATGTGTATCTTGTAACCCCTTCCATAGGTTGAGGGGTAAATGTAACAACCTCTCCCTTGCATACAGGCGTTGGTGCAATTTCAAAACCACAAACTTGAACTTTAACATTGAAAATTAACGGTTGACTGGAACCTGCGACATTTTGAACCACTAAACTTAATGGATAATCACCTACAGGAACATTGCCCCAATCAACATATATTTTATACGTACCTTGACCAGACATAAAACGTTGTGGATTGGAACCAGCCACCAATTCTCTAGGCAATATGTTAGCACCAGCTGGTAGTCCAGACCATACATATTCACATGCACCTTGGTTTATGTCTGCGATTTCGTATCTAGCTTTGGTATTGCTTTTACAAACTATGAGATCTCCCAATACTGCTCTCGGTTTTTCCGGAGGTAAAGCCCCCTCGAACTTAAATCGGTATTGACTAAGACTAAATCCATTTTGAAGAATATTATTATTAAACCATCCACCATTGCCTGGCCGCCTACTAGTAGGCAAAGACGGTTGTATGCGAAGTACATGAACACCATAAGGAAGGTCTAATTCTATATCATCTGTAAATCCAAATGTTCTCTCATACCCATCCACATCAAATCTTATATCTCGACTAATTGCCTGCACAGGCATATTTTGTTGTGATATTATTTGTTTATCATTTAAGTAAATATCCATGTAAGTAGGCCAATTTTTATCTGTAGCCAAATCACCGTTCATAATCTCCCGCTCTAAAGAAAGTTTATATTTTCCAGCTTTCTCACAGCGTATGATGAAAGGATTATCAAATGAATTTTCTTCTTTTAGAGTATAATCTGAATTGACAGTAGTGCTATAGCCTGTAACAGGATATCCTAGTACACTATTTTGCCAATCTGAACTGTAACTCGCCTTTTTTCTCGCATCTAGCAATGCTACTGGCTCACCAGTAAGTACATTTCCTCGCTCTTTGCTCAAG
This sequence comes from Cytophagales bacterium, assembly GCA_013297765.1. GTDB lineage: Bacteria > Bacteroidota > Bacteroidia > Cytophagales > Cytophagaceae > REBA01. Next base: position 3,110 of record JAAFID010000166.1, read on the forward strand.
GGGGGTGCTGGACTATTGGCTACACGTATATATTCGTTACGCATAGGCAGGTCTTCATTGAGGGTTCTCGACATGGAATATCCCCCCATAGGATCTTGTTGATAATCTCCATTTTTCATAAACAATGCATCGAAGCCAAACCAACCATACCAGCGATCAAAAAATCTTTTTGATGCCGCTGCCGCCCTTGGCGAAATGAGATATTGATGACCGTTAGTTTGATCTATCCATTCATTGCCTCGCCCATCTTCCCAGTCTGTGCCTCCTGTATTGATTTCGTTGCCCCCTTCATAAGTATACATTTTTAATCCAAACATGCGCGCTTTGGCAAATATTCCTTCCAACAAGTTTCCATGATATACAGGTCTTGGATTTGCTGTCCATAATTGTCCGTATTCTGCAAAATAATCATCAATACCTTTATTGACCCTTCTTTCAATATCGTCTATAGACATATTCAAGAAAGATTCTTTGGTCTCTTTGTCAGGATCGGGATGGGTACCAAAATAAGGGGCAAGGGCAACTGCATATAGATATTTGCCAGGGGCTTTCTCTTTTTCAGGGCAAGCTCTTCTTAAAAAATCAATCCCCGGACCGATATTCCATCCATGACCATTGACACCATAGAATTGTCCTGCTAATATCATTCTAACTTTAGTACCTACTTCACCACCTTCATCTCGCCAACCATATACCGTAGCGAAAGACTCTGCATGCTCTTTGAGCCTTCTTGCCATCCATCGCTGCCATACATCAAAATTACCGCTTTGGTCAGCGTTACCGGTATAGGTATTGGGTATATCACAACCAGGGCAATATTGCCCTCCGAAAATTTTCTTTTGCTCAGGAGTACCGTACTTAAATTCCCATCCTAATACTTGCACCAAATACCATCCCGACATAAAACCCGGTCCGCTACCTACGTTCCACATTTCATTGCCTATCTCTACATTTATATTGAGGCTGGGTTTTAACCGTTGTTTCAATAGTGCCGCCAAATTTTTTACATAATCATCGTCTACCAAAGCGGGCAAATTGACCCATATATCCAAGTTCAAATAATTGCAAACATCTATCTGAGTCTCCCAGGGCGTACCCCTCATCCTACCATTAGCTCCATTTTGGCCTGGGAGATTGTTCTCGTTGGCTCCGTTAGACTTGTCAAAAGCCCAAATTTCGCCTCTTGCTAATTGCCCTCCTTGTGTTTCCCATAAGTTGACATTGATAGGAGCGTTTTTGCTTAACCTATTATCCCAGGTCATATCGGTATTGCCATTTACGCCCATATACATCATCATCCTAAAGGTTTTCCAATTGGCACTCTTTACATGTTGCACATATTCATCGGTTATATATCTAGGATCGTCAAAATCATATCCTGGTCGCAAGATTTGAATATCTTCTATATGTCCATCAATGGCAAATTTAAACCCATTGGTATTACCTCCATTCGGCGGATAGTCTGGCGATATTACAATCTCTGTGGTTACATATTGACCTTGTTGCTGTGAGTTTTGGTAAGAACAATTTTCTGTATGCTCATCAGTCAATTGATTGATATTTCCTTTAAACTTGAATTTCAGCCTGTCATTGGGCTGAATACGTGGAAGTATATCTCCAGGATAATAACGTATTCCATTTACTTTACCTGCAAACGGCCAACCATCATCACCTATACTTAGTTCACCGTTTTGACGAAAAGCACTACCATATTTATCGCTTCCCGATGCCATGCGCCACACATTTACATATTGCACATTCATCATAGCACCCATTTGGGGTGTAGGTGCCGAAATCGTAGGATTTGTGCATACTGGTTGTGATATTGTTGGATTCACAAATAACAAAGCAAACCCTGTATATATAAAAATCAGTTTTGTAGCAAGTCCAAATCTATCGAACAGTTGCAATAGCCAAATTTTACTCAATTTTAAATTATTTGTCATAAATTAATTGTTTAAGTAATGGGTATGGAAACTTGTTTATGTTACTTTAACAAGAATATATTATACGAATATAAGATATGCAATTCGAAAAAAACAACTAAATTTAATTTATTTATTTGTATTACAATTGATTACAAAATTAATAATACTGTGTAATAGCAATGATTAAAAAGAATAAAAACTAAATAATAGCAACTTAAATACTACACTGAAACAGAATAATTACGCTGTAATAGCAATAAAAAAAATTATGCTAATTTGAAACTTTATGAAAATATTAAAATATATCCTGCTTCTATGTGCCATACTTTTTACTTTAAACAGTATGGCTGGTATCGAAAACTTAAAGACGTTTTATACCACTGATTTAAAATTAAATATCAATCAAATAATTACAAAAAAATACAACACATCGTTTTGTGATACAAGTAAATGCAAATTTGAAGCAGCAAAAGTGGATGGTATGTACTGGTTGTACTTTGAGCTAAATAATGAGAAATATGAGCCGTTGATGTTAGAAATGCCAATGTTTTTTTACAATATCCATGTTTACTTCTTTACCGAAAACATGCAATTGGTAGATTCTTCAACAATTGGTTATCAACTTAATATAAATAAAAGAAAATATAAAACTTCTGCCAATACGGTTCAGGTACCTATGAATCAAAGATTAAAATGCTATATACAATTGCAAACCTCTTTCCCTAGTGGGCTTTCTGTATTGAGTTTAAAAAATTCAGATTTTACCAATCAAAAACTCGAAGAACACAATTACAACGGCATTATTAATGGTATTTTCTTGTTAGCTATTATCTACAGTGCATTTTTTGCAATCATATTGCAAAGCAGAATATATCTATTTTACATGTTCTATGTAATTAGTTTTTGGGTATTTATGCAATCTATTAATCACGTAACACCCATGTATTTTTCTTGGCTTAATATTCCTTTTACTTTAGGTTTTTATATTGTTCCGCATTATTTGACTAGTATTTTTCTTATTTTATATAGTAATGAATTGTTGCAGCTATCCTCAAAATTACCTGTGTATTCAATAATCAATAAAATTCTGGTAGTAATTCTAATTTTATTGCTAATTCTATTTTTAACTACTGGTATTGAATGGAAAAATAGCAATATAAATAACCTTACCCTAGTTCCTTCATTTCTTTCAGCAGCAATCTTGATTTATCGAAGATATAATTCGGCATGGTTTGTTTTTATTGGTATCACTTTGATTTATATCGCATCTATTAGTGTACAGTTTAATTTTGATTGGTATTTACCTTTGTTTTTCGTGTTTCCATTTTACGGAATTTTGGAGATTATTATTTTTGGCATTTCTATCACTTATTGGATAAAAATACTTTTTATAGAGAAAAACAAAGCTACCCAACTTGCACTAAACGCTGCCAATGAACTAACTATAATTAAAGAGAATCAAAATATGCTACTGGAAAAAGAAGTAGCTATAAAAACTCATGAGTTGGCAATTGCCAATAAGCAACTAGAAAAATATGTGCAAAAAGTGGAAAGCCTAAATGTAGATTTAGAGAAAGACAACAATTCCTTAAAAGTAGAAGTGATAGGTCAAATAACTGCTCGGTCAGAAGATAAAATAATGAATTTTAATGAATTTAAAATTAGTTTTCCCGATGAGCAGAGTTGTTACAATCGCCTAGAGCAGTTGAAGTGGAACAAAGATTATGTATGTAAAAAGTGCAACAACACTAAGTTTTTAGCATATAAAGAAACCGACAAAAATACGAAAAGAAGATGTAGTTCCTGCGGTTTTATAGAAACAACTACCTCGCTCACCTTATTTCACAATATAAAATTCCCCATTCAAAAGGCCTTTTATCTCACCTATGCGATTTGCTCTAAAAAAACCAAAACCTTAGAAGAACTATCTAATGAAATAGGATTGAGAACGGCTACTATTCATGCTTTTTCTAAAAGAGTAAAAGAAGCAGTGGCTGCTACAAAACTAGGTAAAAAACACAAAGACAGCTGGACACATATCTTGTTGTATAATGCAAAAGTTAAAAACAACCAAAAGACTGAGATAACCTCGCCTGAAAAAAAATAAACAGCGAAAACTTGAAAAACGCTGTTCAATCTATTCACATAAATTAACTAAATCCCTATAGTTATCAAGTTTTAAGTGTGTATTGGAGGTTAAACACCTCGCTTTTTAGGGGAAAGCGAGGTGTTTTTTATA
>JAAFID010000167.1 GCA_013297765.1 Cytophagales bacterium
ATAATTCTTTTTAATCAATAGATAAAAGGCTATAATTATTGGCAGATATAATGTAATGGGTTTGATAAGTGAACAAATACCTAACAATGCTGCACTGTATATTAAATTTTGAACATTATTTTGCTTTATATATAGTATCAAAAATAGGGTAGAGAGCAAAAGAATTGGAGTAAATAATGGTTCGGCAACCAATTGAGAGGATTGTATCGTCCAACCCAAATCTATGGTTATTAAAAATATAACTATTTTATAATCAATAATGCCTATGATTTCTGTTAGTTTTTTAAGGCTTAAAACTATAGCCAGAAATAAAAATATATTCAGCAAAATAGGAATAATATAATGTTGCCCAAATAGCCAATAGGTACAATAAATAACTATAGGATAGCCAGGTGGGCGAATAAGGTCACTATTAATTCCTTTGGGTAGGTATTCGTATTGTTGCTTTTCTAGAAGAGAAATTGCAAGCCCCTCATAAACGGCAGAATCACCATTAAACATTCTTTCTTTGTTGGGGTAAAGATAAAAAATGAGTAAAATCTTTAATATTAATGATGCTATTACTACATATTTTATCTTCATCTTATAAATTTATAAAATATGTCGCATAAAATTCTGATGAATAAAGTGATATATACTCCTAAATTCCCAACCGTTCAGCCTCCATTTGTAAATCTCTTTTATTTACAGGTACTACGCCTATTTGTTCGCATACCAAGCCACCGCTTAGATTGGCGAGTTCGGTAGTAGTTTTTGCTGGCAATCCCAGTGCTACGCACAATGCCGCCACACTTACTACGGTATCACCAGCTCCAGACACATCCGAAATTTTTCTATGGTGAGCAGCAACGTGAATGGCTTCATTACTGCTTTTAAAATATACTCCTTGTTCAGAAAGTGTGATTAGTACAGATTCTGCCTGCAATTGTGTTTGTAGTACTGCAATGGCTTCATCTATTTCCAAAAGAGTATTTAGCCCAGATTCTGCTTTTATCCCTTCCTTAAGTTCCTTTTTATTGGGTTTAAAAAGCGTAGCACCTACATAGTGCAAGAAATTTCGCTTTTTAGGGTCTACCACAGTAGGTATTTTTAATTCTTTGGATTTTGCTATTACTATCTTTATCAGTTCTTTGCTCAGTACGCCTTTGTCATAATCTTCAAAAATGACTACTTGCACTGTGGGCAATAGGTACAATATTTTTTCAGTCAGTAAATTTCTTTCTCTATCCGATATCAAGTGGTCTACCTCTTGATCTACCCGCAGTAAATGATGTGAGCCAGACATTACTCGGTGCTTTATGGTAGTAATGCGGTCGGCACTTTCTACAATACCTTCCGTTGGTAAATTTTGATTTTTCAATAAATTAAGAAAATCTACTCCATCGGCATCTTGCCCTATCACCGAGCAAAGTATGGGCTGTGCACCCAATGCCTGCACATTAAGTGCAACATTGGCTGCCCCGCCAAGTCTTCGTTCACGTTTTTGAACATTTAAGATGGGTACTGGTGCTTCTGGAGATAGGCGGTCTACTTTGCCCCAGAGGTATGAATCGGTCATTACATCGCCAATAATCAGTACTTTTAATTGGTCAAATGCTTTAAAGATTGTTTGAATATCTTGCATAAAACTACTGTAGTTTTGCCAAGCAATCTTTTATTCTGCGGCATGCTTCTACCAAGTTTTCGTCAGATGCTGCAAACGATATTCTCAGGCAGTTTGGTGCACCGAACGCATCGCCACCTACTGCGGCAACTTTGCCTTCATTCAATAAATACATAGCCAAATCGCCAGCAGTTTTGATTACTACTCCGTTAAATGATTTTCCCAAATAAGCACTTACGTCGGGGAAGCCGTAGAATGCACCTTGTGGCACATTTACTTTCAGGTTTGGTATTTCTTTCAATAAACCAATAACCAAATCTCTTCTTCTCAAATAGGCAGCACTCATTTCTTTGGCGGCATCATTTGGCCCTGTAATAGCGGCATAAGCAGCCTTTTGTGCTATCGAGCAAGTACCTGAGGTTACTTGCCCTTGCAATTTGTCGCAAGCAGCAGCAATGGCTTTGGTAGCACCAATGTAGCCTACTCTCCAGCCAGTCATAGCATACCCTTTAGAGAATCCATTCACAGTTACCACTCGGTCTTTAATGGCGGCAATGCTTCCTATGCTGAAATGTTTATCGCCAAAATTGATATACTCGTATATTTCATCAGCAATGACAATGATACGCTCGTGCCTCGCTACCACGTCGGCTATTGCAGTAAGTTCGGCTTTGGTAAATACCGAACCTGTAGGGTTGCAAGGAGAAGAAAACAAAATTGCTTTGGTATTGGGTGTAATAGCGGCTTCTACTTGTGCTGCTGTTACTTTAAAATCATTGTCGATTGTTCCTGTTACTATTACCGAAGTTCCCTCTGCCAATTTTACCATCTCCACATAACTCACCCAATATGGTGCAAATATAATTACCTCGTCACCTGGGTCCACAACGCTTAGCAATACGTTAGCAATAGACTGTTTGGCACCCGTCGACACTACAATATTTTCAGCGGTAAAGTCAAGATTATTTTCTTTGGTCAGCTTTTCAGCGATGGCTTGGCGTAACTCTGGGTAGCCTGGTACAGGCGAGTAAAAAGTAAACCCATCGTCTATTGCTTTCTTTGCCGCATCTTTGATGTGTTGTGGAGTTTGAAAATCTGGTTCGCCTACGCTTAGGCTTATCACTTTATGACCTTGTGCTGCCAATTCTCTGGCTTTTTTGGTCATGGCTAGGGTTTCAGATTCTGACAGGGCTCTAGATCTTTCAGAGAGTAGTTGAGTTTCCACAATGGTTTTCATGAATATTTTTTAAGGATTTTTAATGTTAAAATGATGATTTAAATAGGTTTGAATAACTTTATTTTTATAAATAATATTATTTTAATGAGTTAAGCCAAATACTAGTTATGCAAGCATATATTCGCTATATAAATCTTGCAAAAATAGAAATTATCAATTTACGATGCTAATGAGTTGCTCACTTATTTGAATATGGTGATAAAATATTAGTAGTATTTGACCATATTTTTCTGGTTAAAATTTTTCGGCAAATGCTAATTCCATTTCTTTCTTATACCCTTCTGGGATATTTTGCGACAGCAGTATTTTGGTATCTAGACTGGGAAAAATTTCTTCAAAAGTACGCACCTCGTTCATAAATACTCTGCGGTTGATGTGCATTCTTTTTAAATCTTTTGGAGAATCTAAGCCTGTAGCACCCAGCAATTCTACAAAACTATTGATGGTAGTTTTATGAAAGTTGGCTACTCTTGTTTTCTTATCTTCTACATCTAGGCCTGCTACTAGTTCTTTATCTTGGGTAGCCACCCCTGTTGGGCAGTTGTTTGCATTGCAGCGTAGTGCTTGTATGCAGCCCAATGCCAGCATCATGGCTCTTGCACTATTGCACACATCTGCCCCAAGTGCTATGGCTCTTAAAATAGAGAATCCAGAAAGTATTTTGCCCGATGCAATTAATTTGATATGGTGGCGAATGCCAAATCCTATCAATGCGTTCTCTACAAAAGCAATGGCATCTAGCATAGGCATGCCTACTGAATTTGAAAATTCTGGAGGTGCTGCACCAGTGCCACCCTCGCCACCGTCGATGGTAATAAAATCTGGATATACATCTAGCTGTACCATGGCTTTGCATATTCCTAAAAATTCACTTTTACGACCAATACATAATTTGAAACCAACAGGTTTACCATCTGACAATTGCCTTAATTTTTGCAAAAATTGAATTAAACCTAAAGGGGTATTGAAAGCACTGTGATATGGAGGCGAATAAACGGTAGTACCAGGTGTTACCAGCCGAATGGCAGCTATTTCTGGAGTGTTTTTCTTTGCAGGTAGTATGCCGCCATGCCCTGGTTTCGCTCCTTGCGATAGTTTTAATTCTATCATTTTCACTTGTGGCAACAAGGCATTTTTTCTAAAATTTTCATCATTAAATTTTCCTTCGGCATCTCTAGCACCAAAGTATCCCGTACCTATTTGCCATATAATATCGCCACCATGTTTGAGGTGGTAGTTGCTCATTCCCCCTTCGCCAGTATTGTGTGCAAAGCCACCTATTTTTGCACCTGCATTGAGTGCCTCTATGGCATTATTACTCAAAGCACCAAAGCTCATCGCAGATATGTTTAAAATGCTGGCCTGATAAGGTTGAGCACAGTGTTTGTTGCCAATAAGTACTCTTGGGTCATGATTCATTTGGTGGTAATTGCGTGGTATAATGGAATGGCTTAGCCATTCGTAGCCCTCGGCATATACGTTGTGCTGTGTGCCAAACGGTGTAGTATCGGTTTGCCCTTTGGCACGTTGATACACCACAGAGCGGTCTATTCTATTAATAGGCCTCCCATCAGTGTCCGATTCCACAAAATATTGTTGAATTTCGGGGCGTATCATTTCAAAGAAATAACGAAGCCGACCTATTAATGGAAAATTTCTTTTGATGGTTTGCTTTGATTGAAAAATATCGTGTAAACCCATTGCTATCAATGGCAGTAGCACAGCAAAACTCCAAAGCACATGAGGGTTTAACAAGGAAATTAAAATGATAAAAATAGAGAGTGAAAGCGCCGTAATGATAAAAATTTTTCTCATGCTTTTTTTAATTTGTAGAGGAAACCAATGTAAGGTGTCATAAATGTAACAAGAAGTAAAATAATACCCATAAGCTACTGGTAATTCTAGTGCCATATCTGAAGTGGAATAACCATAAATGTTATAGCAACAGGATAAGCTGTGGTGCAAAGTGAAATTTTAATATTCAAATCTAGTGATTTGAACGAAAACCACCCCAAAATAACCATTCGTCTATATTTTTTTAATGTTGCAACATATAAAAATTCGTAATTTTAAATGTAAACTTTAGATATTAAAATAATGATAATCATTTTTTTAATATCTAAAGTTTTTTTATAGTAAGCTAAAAAAAAATTAGAACGACAATTAATCTTACTCACAAGCTTCAAATTACTTATATCAAAATCCCAAAACTATCGTAAAAGAGTATTGAATTATTTCAATTAATAGTATAATAATTCAGTACTAAATGTTTAAATCTATGAAAACATTAAAACTCATCTTGGTAAGTACTTTTTTATTAATTACTTCCAGTGTATTTGCATTAAATTATTTTTGGGTAGGCGGCAGTGGAGATTGGTCAGATTATGCCAACCATTGGGCTACTACTTCTGGGGGGGCAGGAAGGCGTACTCAAGTACCTCAGACTACTGATGACGTATTCTTTGATGCCAATTCATTTACTGGCAATGCACAATCAGTTAATATTGATAACTCCGAGGTATACTGTAGAAATATGGATTGGACTAACTCTGGTGCTGTACATTCTGGCTTATTTAATGGTCCTAACTTTATAGGGAGTGGCAATGTCAATATATTCGGGAATTTTATTTTAGACAGTAGAATGCGTAATGTGCCATTTGATGGTGTGCTCAGATTTCGTAGTACAGGTGTTGCAAATATCGACGCCAAAGGTGTATATTTTGATGATTTTACATACAACGAGAAACTAAGTTTTGAAACTGCAGGAAATTGGACATTTCTGAGTACTTTCAAATGCATAGGTGGATTAAAACAACAAGCTGGGACTATAAATTTTGGTTCGACTACGCAATCATTTGGCTATTATTTAAAAGAGGGAGGCAATACTGCTGTGCTAAACATGAACAGCAGTACGCTAACTTTGGTGGGTCCTGGTAGATATGCTTACGATCCTGATGTTTTTGAGGTAAATACAACTAACTATACATTTAATAGAGGTACATCTACTATCGTTGTAGATTTTCAAAACGTAGAGCCTAGCTGGGCTGTGAGCAACCAAAATAGAGCTATATTTTATGGTGCTGGTTTAAGTTTTAATAACCTAACCAGTACGGCAAATACCTTATTTCAATTAGATGATAACAACATATTTAATAATTTAACCCTTCAGGGCAAGGCAGAGGTGAGAGGTAGTAATACCATGCAAAATACCCTTACACTTACAGGGGGGTATGAGTATATTTTTAATGGAAATACCACACAATCATTTGGTGCTAGTGCTGAAATAGTTGCAGTGGGAACATGCAGTAATTATGTTTACATATTATCTAGCAACTTGCCTGCTGCTGATAAAGCAAACTTTACTAGAGCTGGATCCTGGGCGGGCAGTACAATAGATTATGCCATTATCTATAACACACGATTTACGGTGGGAATTACAGCAACCAATAGTATAAACAACGGACTAAATACGGGGATTACTTTTCCTGCACAACCTATAGGAAATGTCACCTGGATTGGAGGCGATGGAGACTGGAACGACCCCACCCAATGGTCAACTGGTTGTGTACCTACGCCAAATGACAATGTGTTTTTTAACGTTGGCTCTTTCTCTGCACCAGGGCAAAAAGTTACTATTAGCAATAAAAATGCATATTGTAGAAACATGGATTGGACAGGTGCAACGAATAATCCTGAACTTACCAGTTCTGGCGTTTTAGATGTTTCGCTGAATGTGCATGGAAGTTTGAAATTTATACCAGGCATGAAAGAAAGTCTGCTGAAACCAACTAATTTTTGGGGTTCTGGAGCTGGAAATCAAATTACAAGTGCTACTCAGACTTTTAAAGCACCAGTAAACTTCAATGCTAACTCCACACCTGGCCCCACTTATGGAACTTATACTCTACAAGATGGGTTTGAAGTAAGAGGTATAGACGGAACGAACGAAACTGGCGTTATCAGCTTGAGATCGGGTACATTGACGACTAATGATAAGTACGTAAAAGCTAAACGGTTTCAATCTTTGGAAACTGGCGTATTGCGAGCACTAAATATGGGCAACTCTATCTTTACGCTTTATAATAATAATCCTGAACAATCAATCTCCAACTATACTTGGAAAGTCGAACCTGCGCTGATGACACTTAATTCAGGTACTTCCACTATTGATATTGATAATTCAGCATTAGGAACAGATACAAGATTTCATGGGGGCGAAAATATGGTTTATAACAATGTTAATTTCTTAGATGATGATGTAGTTGCTGACCTAAATGAAAGAGGTAACGAACCTAGCAATGATAATGTTACTTTTAATAATCTAAGTTTTATCGGCAATGCAAATATTAGAAAAAATATAAATGTTAAAGGAAATCT
>JAAFID010000168.1 GCA_013297765.1 Cytophagales bacterium
TGGTTTCCAATCCTCGCCACCAATCGTCGCCCAAATCTAGGCTATTCCACAGCACTTCATTTTTTAAGGTGTTTACAGCAGCAAATTGTACCGTTCGGGTATCGGCATTGCGTGTTTCTACCAGCAAGATTGGTTGTGTTGCATGTGCATGCACTTGCCAAATGCTGCTTTCAAAATCAAATGTGGTGATGGTTTTACTTTGCACTCGTGATAGTTTATTGTAACTTAAAATTAAGTTTAAATAACCACGACTACCAATATTATTTACCCAAATATTCTGTATGAAAATCATGATTAAAATCTATACTTTACTGCTTGCTATTTTAACCATTTCACATACGGTAGTAGGGCAGCAGAAAGTATTTGTATTTGCCGTAAAAGAGGAAATAGGGCCAGTAACCAATAGATATGTAACACTAGCACTAGCCGAGGCTACCAAACAAAATTCGGATGTGTTGATTTTGGAATTGGATACTTATGGCGGTGCACTAGATGCTGCAGACCAAATAAGAACAAAAATTTTGGATTTCCCCAAACCCGTATATGTATATGTAAATAAAAATGCGGCCTCTGCTGGCGCATTGATATCGCTTGCTTGCGACAGTATTTATATGTCGGCTGGGGCAAATATAGGGTCAGCAACGGTAGTGAACGAAAAAGGAGAACCACTGCCTGACAAATACCAGTCATACATGCGTGCATTGATGCGGTCTACAGCACAAGCAAACCATCGCAATGAGCAAAAAGCCGCACAAATGGTGGGGGTGTTGACAGGTGCCGATAGTACCACTATAAGTAAGGTGCTGGCATACTCTGCCAAAGAAGCAATCGCCAACCATTTTTGCGAGGCCGAGCTAAATTCGGTAGAGGCGGTAATCAAAAGAGTAAGCAGTGGCGAGGTGGCGGTGCATCGCTACGAATTGTCGGTTGCCGAACGTATCATTGCCTTCTTTCTCAATCCATACCTACGTGGTGTTTTGATATTGATTATGATTGCTGGAATATATTATGAAATGAGTGCACCAGGCATTGGGTTTGCATTGTTGGCATCGCTTACGGCAGCCATGCTTTACTTTGTGCCATCGTACCTAAACGGCTTGGCAGAAAATTGGGAAATACTACTATTCATCATTGGGCTTGTATTGCTAGGGCTAGAGGTATTTGTGATTCCAGGTTTTGGCGTAGCAGGCATAGCAGGTATCGCCCTTATATTGATGTCGCTGGTACTGGTGATGATCAATAATAATGCATTAGATTTTACATTTGTCAATACCCAATCTATCTATCAAGCCCTTGGTATTGCTATGCTATCTACCATTGCTACTGGTGTGCTGGTGTTTATAGGTGGCGAAAAAGTATTTCAACGTATAGCCCTAAAAGAATCTTTTTCGGCAGCCAATGGCTACAATGCTAATTTTCTAGCTAGTGATATGAGAGGTAAAATAGGCGTTGCCCATACGGTACTTCGCCCAAGTGGAAAGGTGGAGATAGAAGGCGAAATTTACGATGCCTACTCTACGGGTGAGTATTTGGAAACAGGCTCGACCATAGTCGTGGTAGACCATTTGGGCACTCAGCTAAAAGTGAAAAAAGCGGGGTAAGGGATTAGTAATCGATAACGACATACTCCTAGTCTGTTCATCAAATTTTCCCTTTTTTCAAGTCAAGCAAATTGGCAATCGCTAAACAAATTACCATCTCTACTGCGAGATGGTAATTTGTTTAGCGATTTAAAATTAAGTGTGATGTTGCTTAAACCAACACATACACTAGGTCATTCTCTACTTTTACTTCGTAAGTTTTTATTTGGTAATCGTCGCCACTCAAGCACTCGCCTGTATTGAGCGAAAAATTCTTTTTGTGAAATGGGCAAGCGACTTTTGGTTCACTGTTCAAATCACCTATCATGCCACGAGACAATGCCATCTGCATCTTGTGTGGGCATAGGTTTTGGGTGGCGTACCACTTCCCTGTTGTGGTGAAATTAAAAATTGCTATTTGCTCGCCTTCTAGCAATACGCAAGCACCGCTACTTTCGGGTACGTCGCTGGTACTGCAAGCCTTTATCCATTTGGTGTTTTTTGCTGTATCTATCATTCTTAATATTTTATTAACAATTAAATTTTTGTACCCCAGCCATTGGGAAATTTTTGTCCTCGCTCTTCTTTAAATTCCAATACAGGGTCTGGTGCAGGGGTATTGACAAAGTGTGTGAAACGCTTACGCAATTCGGGGTTTTCCACCACTTCTTTCCACTCACATTTGTAGGTTTCTATCATAAACGCCATTTCCCTTTCTAGCTCTTCGCCTATGCCCAAACAATCATTGATGATTACGTCTTTCAAATATTCAATTCCACCTTCCATTTTGTTCAGCCAAGTGGCCGTGCGGCTTAGTGGATCGGCTGTGCGTATGTAAAACATCAAAAATCTGTCGATGTATTTGAGGCAAGTTTCTGTATCAATATCAGAAGCAAACAACACGGCATGTTGGGGCTTCACACCACCATTGCCGCATAGGTAAAGGTTCCAGCCTTTTTCAGTAGCAATGATGCCAAAATCTTTTGACTGAGCCTCGGCACATTCTCTAGTACAGCCCGACACTGCTGATTTTAATTTATGGGGAGAACGTAAACCTCGGTAACGCTCCTCTACTTGTATGGCAAAAGCAACAGAATCTTGCACGCCAAACCTACACCAGGTCGAGCCTACGCAGCTTTTTACCGTTCGCAACGATTTTGCATAAGCATGACCACTTTCAAAGCCAGCATTGATGAGTATTTCCCAAATTTCGGGCAACTCATGCACCTGTGCGCCAAATAAATCTATCCGTTGGCCACCTGTTATTTTGCAATACAGATTGTATTTCTTCGCTACCTCACCTATTACTATTAGTTTGTCGGCAGTAATCTCACCGCCAGGAATACGTGGTACTACAGAATAGGTGCCACCTCGCTGAATGTTTGCCAAAAATCTATCGTTGGTATCTTGCAACCCAGCATGTGCTGGTTTCAGCACCATCTCGTTCCATGTACTTGCCAACATAGAAGCTACAGCAGGCTTGCACACTTCACAGCCACTGCCATGCCCAAATTGAGATAGCAACGCATCGAACGTTTTTATTTTGTGAAATTTGATAAGGTCAAGGAGTTCTTGGCGAGAATAATGGTAATGTTCGCATAGCTCAGTTTTTACCAGCTTGCCTTGCGATTTCATGGTTTCTTTTAATAAATCTACCAACATAGGTTTGCAGCCGCCACAGCCAGTTCCTGCTTTGGTACACTTCATCACTTGCCCTACTTCTGTAAAGTCGTTGGTTACTATGGCCTCGCACAGTTGTCCTTTAGTTACATTTTCGCAAGAACAAATCAATGCTTCGTCGGGCAGTGACATCACTCCGCTGCCACCTGCCTCGCTACCGCCTCTAGCCCCTAATATCAAATCTTCGGGGTTTGGTGGCAACACAATATTGTTTTTGCTGGTTTGCAACAACATGTTATAGCTTTCTGCATCGCCTACCAATATGCCACCTAGTAAATGCTTGCCGTCGGCGGTGATGTTGATGCGTTTGTAAATTCCTTTGTTTTTATCTTGAAGTACAATCGTTTTAGAATCGGGTGTAGTGCCAAAGCAATCGCCAAAGCTGGCTACATCTACACCTATTAGTTTCAATTTGGTAGACATATCGAAAGCAGTAAATTCTTTCTCTGCATTCAGCAAGTTGCTGGCTACAATGTCAGCCATTTCATAACCTGGGGCTACCAAGCCGTATATCATGCCTTCGTGTAGGGCACATTCGCCAATGGCAAAAATATCTTTGTCAGAGGTAGCCAATTGATTATTTACTTTTATACCTCCACGAGGACCTATTTCTAAACCAATTTTTGCAGCAAGTTCATCTCTTGGTTTTATCCCCGCAGAGATGACCACCATATCGGTTAGCAATACGGTATCGTCATTAAATACAAGGGAAGTAACCGCTTCTTCGCCATCAAAATATGCTGTAGATTTATTGAGGTGAATGCCTACGTTCAATGCCTCCATTTTTGCTTTTAGCACCGCACCGCCGTCTTCATCTAGTTGCCTTGGCATTAGGCGTGGTGCAAATTCTACCACGTGTGGTTCTATATTCATGTCTAGCAATGCCTTTGCTGCTTCCAACCCTAGTAAACCTCCACCTATTACTACCCCTTTTTTACATTTTTTGGAATAATCCATCATCATGTCTAGGTCTTCAATGGTGCGGTACACGAAGATTCCTTCTTTCTCAACGCCTTTGATAGGTGGCACAAAAGCGGCTGAGCCAGTTGCAAAAACCAGTTTATCGTAGCTTTGAGTAATGCCTTTTAACGAAGTAATTGTTTTTTCTTGTCTATTGACATGTACTACTGGGTCGCCTAAATGTATATGGATGTTGTTTTGCAAATACCATTCAAAAGGTGCCATAGTCAATTTATCGGCATTGCCATCGGAAAAATATTCACTTAAATGAACCCTGTCATACGCTGGTCTATTCTCTTCGCCGAAAACATAGATGTCAAAATTTTCAGAACCCTTTTTGGAAAGTAGTTTCTCGCAAAATTTATAGCCTACCATTCCGTTGCCTATGACCACAATTTTCTTTTTCAATGTTTCCATAATATCTGCGATTAACTAAAAAATTATCTTATTTGAATATTCTAAGCAAAAATTTAACTTATTTAATATAAAATGTATGTATAATTAAAATATTAAGTTAAAAATTTAGCCTACTTTTTGAATTTTCATAAAAATACCATTTTAATAAGTCTTTGTCAATAGCAATTGAGTAAAATTACTCAATTGAATTTTATTTTTTAGTTCAAAACTGATATCATTGGCACATAAAACTATTTTAATTAATTGTATTTAAAATAATTATTAATTTTAAATAAGTCGGATTTATACTTAATAGTTTTGAATTTTAAAATTTCATTTTCTTATGTAAATAAAATCGAAAAATCTATACAGATGCACAAGTGTCTGTAAAGAAAAATCGATTTTCTTTACACATACTATAAGTCTTTGTAAAGAAAATTGAATTTTCTTTACAGATGTTGCTACCTTTGTAAAGAAAATTGAAAAATCTATATAGATGAATCTATCAATACCTTGGAAATTGACGGAATTGCCTTTTGAAGGTAATTTTGAAACCATAAAAATTTTAAAAACCTTGCCAGCAGCACATGCAGCATTGGCAGAATTAAAGGGTATTGCTACTGCCATTCCCAATCAAGATATTCTCATAAACACACTTGGTTTGCAAGAAGCCAAAGACAGTTCTGCCATCGAAAACATCATTACCACACACGACGATTTGTACAAATCGGAACTAAATATTGATTCGGAAGCAACGCCCGATGCCAAAGAAGTTCAAAACTATATTGCGGCATTGAAGAAAGGTTTCCATTTGATTTCTGAAAAAGGCATATTGACCAACAATTATATTGTGCAGATACAAGAAGTATTGGAGGAGAATAAGGCTGGTTTTCGCAAACTGCCCGGCACGGCATTAAAAAACGCAACTACTGGTGAAACTATTTACACGCCACCTCAGCACCCAGCCGACATAGAAAGGTTGATGAGTAACCTAGAGCAATTTATAAACGACGAAAGCATAAGCGATGTAGATCCGCTGATAAAGATGGCCATCATACATTTTCAGTTTGAGAGTATTCATCCATTTTATGATGGCAATGGACGAACTGGTAGAATTATCAATATACTTTACTTGATTTTACAAAATCTTCAAACATTGCCTGTATTGTATTTGAGCAATTACATCATCAAACGCAAATCAGATTATTATCGCTTACTACAAAAAGTGCGAGAAGAAAATGAATGGGAAGAATGGTTGTTGTTTATGGTAGAAGGTGTGAGGGTGACAGCCAAGGAAACCATTTTGCTCATTCAAAAAATAAAAGAATTGATGATGCAATACAAAAACACGTTGCGTGATAATTATAAATTTTATAGCCAAGATTTGCTTAATCACCTTTTCCAACATCCTTATACAAAAATTGATTTTTTAGCAAAAGATTTATCCATTTCTAGAATCACAGCAGCAAATTATTTGAATAAATTAGCAGACGACGGCTTGTTGAAAAAGAACAAATTTGGTACAGGTAATTATTACGTGAACACATCTTTATTTGAATTACTTTCTGATAGGTAGCGACTGAGGGCAAGGTTTATTTTCCCGCTAGTGCCGAGTGTGTCGTAAACATTGAGCGGACGTCTTGTTTATACAGGGGCTTCGATGGACGTTGGTGTCAGTGATGGGCTTATTCAATATCCCTTAGCCAATTAGCAAGGTCTTTTTCGTTGATGTCAGATTGTTCAGATTTATCGTAAATAGAAAGAAGATAGATTTTAGTATCAATTACTTGAATGTGAGTTATAACTCTTGCTCCTCCGCTCTTACCTTTTTGCTTTGAAGCAACTGCAAGACGTATTTTGTAGCAGTTATTGCCTATGTTAGTACCTTGTTCAGGATTTTCTTTTAGTGAAGCTATCAACTCAGCATATTCCTTTTTTAGCGAAGGAAATTTTTTAGCCAAGCGTTTTAGCTGTTTACCAAAGTAGGCGGTAACTTCTATACTATAGCTCATTCAATAATTCTTCGGCGGTTTGTAATTTTACTTTTCCTTGTTTAGCCAATACCACTTCTTTTACCGAGGCTTTGAATTCTTTAAAAAATTGAGCCTTTGCAGGGCTTATGGGTTCCGCTTTCACAAATGATAAGCTACGTAATAGTTCCATTACGAAATCAGCTTTGTTGTCTTTTATGTCTAGCATTACTTTCATAACTAATTATTTAGTGGCGTATTCGCCTTTGTTTTAAAATCTTCTTTTGAACAAAGTTAAATATTCTTCACACAATATCACTCCATAATGGGGCTTTAAATTTTGCCTTCAACGCACCCAACTGACCTTTAGATTTGTTTAATAGTACTATTTAAAGAATAGAAACTATTACTACTATAAGGTTTTCTTTTTTGCTTCTTTTTTCTTTTGTTCTTATCCACATTTGTGGAAAAGTAAGCAACGGTAAAGGCG
>JAAFID010000169.1 GCA_013297765.1 Cytophagales bacterium
GTTGGGCTTCAATCTGTTTTCTTCGTTCCTCTACAATTCTTGCCTGCTCTTGCAAAGAATCAATCAACGTGTTATTAAATTGATTATCATTGCTAAAATTGTTACCTACTGCTACAGAATTATCTGTACTTGTATAAGGTCTAAGGACAAGCTCAGAAGCAAATGCAATGGCAAGTATTTTGCTTGCAGCCATCATTCTATCTGCTTTACTCATACTTGCAAGTCCATTTCCATTACCTATAACTATTCTATTTGCAAAACTCAAAGCTGAAGGAAAACCTGTAGAAATTTGTTCCATTTGCGAAATATTGGAATCCAAAGAAAATGACCATTCCCCTGCATTTCTATCCGCAATTAAAACGACATTAGTTATTGGTGTTACATTTTCGTATTGAGCAAAACCACCAGCTAATCTTACTTTCTTTTTGCCTGTATAATCTTGTATTAAGTTGTTCTCAAGGTTGTAAATATACCTTGCAAAGTCTATATAGGTAGTCCACAGGTTTTTATCTACTATAGTTTTTCTTTCCTGCCCAAAAGGACTATATACGCCATCGGGCAAACTTTCGGAATCTGTACCTGTGTTAGCTGTATAATTAACTGCTGCCGAATTACTTGCTTGTGCTGCTGCTGCTGCATTGCTTGCGTTGGTAGCTGCTGTTGCTTGTGCCTCTAATTTAGCTTTTGTAGGCTTGTAATAGGTATCGAGAATATAATTGTATTTTTTAATTGCATTATCTTTTTGCAACTGTGTATCCCAAACGCCAAAAGTTGGATAAGCTGGCGGTTGTATAGTGGCTAAAGTGTAGCTATTATACAAGTTTTGCAACTGTATCAACTCTGTAGGATTAAACAATTTTGAAACCTCCGCTGCTGCTTTAGCATCACGCACAGCTTTATCTGCTGCTGCTTGTGCTGCTAACTCTGCTCTTACTCTTTCGGCTCTCTGTGCTGGAGTTTCCTGATTGATTTGCAGTCCGTTTTCGTCATATTCGTCAAACTCACTATAGCCCAAACCTTGCACGCCTTGTAAATAAATATATCTCATATTCTTCATTGTCCTTTATTTTTTACGGTAATTGCCACAATACTTCCACCAATAGCCTGTCCAAGTATCACAAAGGGCAATTCGTTGTATAAAATAGTTCTTGCAAAAAAATAACCCACCAAACCACCTACAGTAGCACCGAGAACAGTTTGCAAATTTTTATCTTTTTTGACTATATCTAATGTAGGATTCATACTATACTATTTTAGTTTATTGGTGATTTCTTTTTCTACAATGGTTTCTATTTGCTTATGCAACTTAATTAGTACTTCTGCGTAATTTGGTGCAGTGGCGTAACCAGCTTTATGAATTTCCCTAAAAAAGTTTTCAGGGTCTTGCCTTACTTGCCATGCTTTGCTATATCTTGGCAATCTTTTGAAAAAACTTGCATGGTCTAAAAAGCTATCCAAAGGTGTTTCATATTTCCTAAACCAATCCTGTACTACATATTTCCACAAAGTATTACTATGCTTGCTAATACGTATAACCACAGGAAATATGGCTTTATCGGTTGCTAAAAACTCCGTAGTAGTAAATAATTGTTTGTCCGTTGCAGGCGTTGATTTTGTTGCCTTGATACCGAAAAAATTATTTCCCTTGACTTTTTTGCCCCAACCAGACTCTAAGGCTGCTTGAGTCAAAATAGCTGTAGCCGACATACCTGTACGCACTTCGACCAGATGTGCAAAGGCGTAATAGTTTTTTACAAATATTTCCTGTGGTGTCATCGTTTAGTTAGTTAGTTGCATTTGTTTTAATGCTTGTGCAATATTGCCTTGCAAAATAATTTCCGCAGTTTTGCCCTGCACCAGAGCTTTGCCATCCTCAAAGATTTGCAACTGCCTAAAACCCAACTCGATAAATCCTGCTACTTTTGGCATATCTAAATCCGTAAATTCTGCACTGTTTTTGACTTCCAAAACTAATTGCTTGACTTCTATAACGGTCAAATCTTTTGCTTCAGCGAGGGCTTCTTTGCCAATTTTGGCAATTCTGACCCCTTGAGTAGCTGTTGCCAAACCCAAAGCTGGCACTTCGTCTAAAGTAATTTTGCCATCATCGGCAAAAGCCTCTTTATACGCTAATCCTGTAACTGCCAAAGCAATCAATAAAATTTTTAAATTTCGTGTACCTTTCATTGTTTTAGTTAGTTTGTTTGTGTAATAAATAATTACCAATATTTGCCCAAAATGGCTGCAACGGCTTGTATCTGTGCTGTGTTGTAAATTTGTGTAGTACCTAAATAGGTAGTTTCCAACATTTTGCGAATTTTTGTATTTCTTCTGCGATTCACAATAGACATTTTGTCGATTGTAATCAATCTATACAGTTCATCTATGTTGTCATATTCTTCCTTACTACTAATTGATTTTAGAACTGCAAGTAATTTAGCAAAATCTTTTTCGTTGTCTTTGTAGATAATAGGGTCGACTGTAAGTGCATTTTCCTGCCACATCAGCGTAAAAATACTTTGAGCCTTTGCATTTACACTATCTGTAGACAAATTCAACGGTGTAGGAACATCAGCTTTGAATGTTCCCGATTTTTTCCATTGTGCAAATTGTGCTTTGGTAATTTCGGTAAAGCCGATTTGCTTTTTCAGTTCTGTTGCTGTACCTGTGCCAAATTTTCCATCTGCAAAATCTTTTGTCAATGCTGGATTGTTTTGCATCAAAAATTCTTGCAATTCTTTCACATCTGCCCCATTGCTACCTGCTTTCAAAGTTTGACTACTTGGCACTTTCGATGAGCCTGTGCCTGTAGTATCTTTTTCTTTGTTATCTGCGTCTTGCTTTTTTTTGTATTCTGTGTAACCAAAATACCCAGCCACGCCCAACACTATCAGCACTGCACCAACTTTGACAGGTGTAGATACGCCTTGTGGTTTAGGCTTATTTTTATTGTTATTTTTTCCCATTATTATCTGTAATTTTTAGTGATAGCTTCCACCTCTCGCATACTGCCACCTATGCTTGAATCTCCAAATTCTGCGGTTAATTCGTCATATAGATTTTTTTCATATCTGTTCTTGAATGCTGCTTGCACTTTTAGCCACATGGCTCTATTTGGTATTTCTCGCAAAGTTTGCAATACTAAAGCCTTGTCTGTATTGCCACCAAAAAACGAAAAATAATCAAAACCCTCTTTCAACTTGCTGGCAAAGTTTTCGGCTGTACCGTATGAACTTGCTTGTTCAGCAAATTTTTCTTCTTTTTGGTCTTGCAAGTAATTCGCAATTTTGCGATATACTACATATACGCACAATGCACCGCCACCACCTATAGCAACTTTTGTAAGAAAATTCTTATCTGCATCGGTTAAAATGCCTATTTGCAAGCTATTTGTTTTTTTGCCCATTACTTTTCCATTTTAGCACCAAAATACTGTTCTATCATAAACTTATTCGTGTTGATAAGCTTATGATAGCATTTTTCTATAAATTGTAAGCCTGCTATTTTGCTAAAGTTTGTAAAACTTTTAGCCTTTTCTTCTGCCTCTTGCTTATCTGTAGCTTCAATAGCTACCATAACCATAAATACTTTCTTTTCCATTATTCTTGTTCTTGTTCTCTTTTTTCGGGTGTTGTAAAAAAATGATACACAGAGTCTAACTGCTCTGTATGATTTTTTAAAACATCGATACAATGATATAATTTTACGATTTGTTCTTCTGTCAAACCTTCTTCCAACCATTTTTTAGTAGTATTTACTTCTATATTTTTTTCTACTACTTTTTCTACTACTTCGGTTGCACCTGTACCAGCAAGCCCTGCGGTTGCACCTTTGCTAAAAAATTGCATTGCAGTACCCAACAAACCACTCACTATTTCGGGGTTTTCTTTTGCAATATTGAGAATACTGTTAGACTCCTCTCTTTCCTTAAATTCTAAAATTTTCTCCTCTTGTTTTTTGGCATTTTCTTTCAGCTCTTCGAGTTGCTTTATATTATCTTCATATTTTTCTTTCCACCTTTCCATTTGGTTGGTAAGTTTTACCTTTTCCACTTCAGCTTTAAGCATCTGATTGTAATCGGTAATATTTCCCAAACCTTGTACGCCTCCAGCATTGTTTTTTAACCTTACTTTTTGATTATTAGGACTTTTTCCGTAATCAAAACAAAAAGTGATGTCTTCATCGCCTGTTAGATTGGCAAAAATCTTATCTACTCTTTCATAAAGATTAGCACGAATACTTTGTTTTTCGTCATCTGTGCCTGTTATCGGAGTTCTTGCAATTTTTTCTATTCCATTGATAGAAATAGTAAAAGTTTTCGCAGCAGCAATACAAGTTCTAACGGCTTCGATTTGCTCGGTTAAATTCTCTTGATTAAGTGGTAAAATTAAAGGTAGCATAGCTATAAAAGTTAAAATGTTACTTGCACAAAATTGATAGATTGTGCCTGTGTATGTGTGTTAGTAATTGTCGTATATCCCCTAAACAAATGCCTTTGCTCTTGATTTGTGTGGGGGTGCTGATAAATATTTTGGTTACTATCTTCTACTTTGAAATTAGATGGAAAACTTACCAAAAGCCAAAAAGCATCTGCATTATCCAATTTATATACCTCATTGGGTTGTAAAAAGAAATGCCTATAATTTACTTTGGCTGTTTTGCAATTTTCTATTGCCAAATGCTCTATAATATTTGAAATCAAATGTGCTTGCATTAGCTTAATATAATTTGTAAAGAATATGCCTTGTTTGTATTTAATAAGCTATTAATAAAATCTGTTACCACAAATTCCAACGAATCACAACCTTCTGGAATAAAGATTTCTATGCACCGAAAAGGCTTTTTTTTTGCCTTATTTTGCATTCTATCCTCCATTGTAATAGCCTCGCTTTCTTGTAGCGAAGATTCCAAAGTAGTATGCAATAATTTTGTTTGCTGTGTGTCATCTGTATATACACTAACCTCACACGCAACTATAGGACTGTAAATAGACTTTGCCATATTTTTATTGATAATCAATTATTTCGTCTGCATCTGTTGCAAAAAAATCTCCTGTATCTGTAACTAAACCCGATTCGTCATCACTAAAAAGACTATCTAAATCATCTTGCAAAAAACCACTGTGCAATAAAAACCTAATTTTTTGGTAACAATTTCCTTTGGGCAACATCACTATTTTTCTAACTGTTTGATTTTGTTGGCTAATTTCTATATTAAATACCAATGTTTTTTGTGTAGAAATATCCATAAATCGTTAGTTAGTTATAAAATAGGAAAAGCATTGTTCATATCTGATTGCGTAAACTCGGTATGAATAACCAAACAGATTTTTTTGTATTTTGTACCTTTAGGCAATTTTACTTTTTTGCGTACTTGCACGCCTTGCGTACCATTTACCTCTATTTTTATTGTCATTGGAATAGTTGCCATAAACAAGTTTTGTTTAGTTGATTTTTTCGGTAAATTCAATCATTACAGAAACTATGTAATTTACAAAAGGTGCTGGGGCGTATCCTGCATCAAATCTATCTTGATATGTCAAGCTAAAAGTTCTGCTACCTGCCACCAAACCTGTTTTATCTTCCGACATCTCTTTCAAGTCAAAAAAAGAATCGTCATAGGGACTTGCTAAATTTGCAAAAGTACCAGCATTGATAATGTTTAGGTTATCTACTTTTAAGCCAAAAGTACCTGCGTAACGCAATCTTTCAGGGTAAGAACTTTGTAACCTAAAGCCTGTAACTCTTTCGATATTTGCGGGTAATTGGAAATTGCTATCACTAACAATTTCGTTTTGAGAATTAACCAAGACATCGAATACCTTGTAATTTTTTTTTATGTAACCCATAAAATAAGTAGTAAGTAGTTGTTTGTTTGTTTGTGTAATTTGTAGTATAGAATTTAGTCTATGCTTGTAATTTTGGTAACAAGCACAGACTAAACTATGCTACCTTAGGCTGTAATTGCAAAACCATGAAAAATCAATTTCACTGCGGTATTAGAAGTTAAGGTCAAAGTTCCCGAACCATCCACCAATGTAATTACAGGATTGATAATTACTTGGTCTGGTAAAACAAACAAATCAGGCAATTTAAACAAGCCTTTAGGCTGTGTGGTCATGTGTGCCGTTTCAAAATTGCTCATGGAAAGATTTTCAATTTCCGCCTTGTTATTGACGTGAATAGACAAAAAGCCACTACGCAAAGCTGCGTGTTCTGGTGCAACATCGATAGTTTGGTAATTACCACGAGTCAAACGAATATCTGGGTTTTGATTTGCTACTACTGCTGGAAGCTCTGCTGCTAAAATTTGGATACCTGTTACAATGAAAGGTCTATCTTTTGACAACATTTGATTGCGGAAACTACGCACCCCGACTTTTTCTGTTTCTGACGAGTCTGTAAAACGGACTACATCTGTTACGCCTGTCAATCGCATAGCTACTAAGGTAGATGCCACTGCACGTAAAGAACCTGTACGCATACCATCTTTGACATCTTCGCTTAGATATTTAATCTGTTCTTCAAGCAAAGTGTGCATGATGAGATTTTTTGGTGTGTTAGAACTACCAAAGCCTAACAATTTACCATTTCCTATTACAGGAGTTTGAACATTATACATAAAATTTATTATTAAAATTAGTGTGAAAATATTTTTACTTATAAGACTAACAATTAAACATCGTCATCTTCGTTGTTTACCGACATTGGTAAAGAAATATAGCGTAGAGATTTAGCTGGTTTAGCTGGTGCATAATGCGTATTTTCCAAACCATACAATTTTTGCGGACTGTGTGTCGCAACAGGTAAACTTGCTATTTTGGTGTAACCTTGATTGCTAAATCCGCTATGTTGGTTAGTTGGCAAATATCCCAAACCTGCTGTACCTGCTGGTGTTTGTGCTGGTGTTTGTCCTGCTGGTGTTTCTGTACCAAATACCTTCTTCGGGTTAAACTTGTCCGCAGTCTTGTCAAAGTATAGGTTTACTCTATCTTTGCTGGTACTTGCCTCATCAACCGTAACCGATGCCAAGGCCATGGTAGCCCCTGCGGTAACTGCTGGTGCGATGTCCCAA
>JAAFID010000017.1 GCA_013297765.1 Cytophagales bacterium
TGTTTGTTACTGCCAAGCTCACATTGTAGGTGGCTTCTATACCGTATATGTGTTTCACGTTTTGAATTTTTAAGGTATCGGTACCATCGCCAAAGTTCCAAGCCCATTTAACAGCATTTTTTGAAAGGTCGGCAAAGGTTATTTCTTTATTGATCACCAACTCAGCCTCGTCGGTAGTAAAGTCGGCAACCGGGCTTTCTCTTAATGTTACTGCCTTTGTAGATGAATCTTTACAACCGAGGTTTGATTCTACAATTAAAGTCACTTGATAGGTTTGATCTCTTTCAAATATATGCACTGGGTTTGGCATGGCCGAGCTAGAGTTGTCTCCAAAATTCCAAATACGGCTTTTAACATTTCCCACCAAAACTTTGGTAGTATCTAAGAAAGCTACCTTTTGTTTGGCACAAGGGTTACTAAATACAAAGCCTGGTGCTATTGGATTTTTAACAATTACCTTCAACGTATCAGATACCACTTGACATGCTTCCTTGTCATTAGAAATGGCAACCAGCAATACCTCTCCATTTAGGCTATCAGCTCGACCTATCACATAGTCTATGTTGGTAGTGGTATCTGTAGGAATAAATGTTCCAGACCCCAAAGTTTTCCAGCGTATGCCTGATAAATTGGTAATTGTAGGCTTAAGATTGACCGTTGTTGCACCTTTGCAAAGTGCCCTGTCGTTGCCTACTTCTAGTTTAGGGAAGTTTTTGAAAGAGATCTTAATGGTATCTTTTCCTGGCAAACATATACCGTCGTTGGTAGAGGATAGTATTAATCTTACAAAGCCTCTTGCTGAGTCTGTAGGAGTGAAGGCATATACACCATTCAATGTGGTATCAGATGGTAGAAATATTCCATTCCCTTCGAGCCTGCTCCACTTGCCTTTTTCTGTAGTGCCAGCAACAATTCCAGCCAACTGCAACCCATCAGTAGCGGTACATGTAAAGAAGTCTTTGCCTGCATCTACAAAGTTTTTACCGCCAAAGCTGATAGAAAGAGAATCGGAAACACTACAAACAGATTGGCTGCTGTTCAACACTAACGTTACTTTCCCATTTGCAGAATCAGCTTTGCTAAAGAAATATTCGGCATTAGTAGTTGTTGCAGTAGGGAAAAAGAATCCAGTTCCTTTTGATTGCCACAAGACAGAAGCGGTATTTGATGTACCATTCAGCACTATTGATTTGGCTCCAATACAGATATTCTTGTCTTTGCCGGCATCTAAAGTTGGGTTAGGTTCTAGTGCTATCGTTACGGTATCTCTGCCCGCTTGACAATTGCCATTGTTGGTAGATACGAGCATGATTTTTACTTGCCCTGCCGCAGAATCTGATTTGCTCAATACATAAGTAGTGGCGAGTTCTGCATTATTGGGGGTGAATGTGCCAGTACCTAGCGTAATCCAGTTTCCAGTAGTAGATCCACCTGCAATTAACCCTTTTAATGCTACAGATTTTTGTGATTCACAAACCTTCTTGTCTATCCCAGCATCTGCAAATGTTGTTGTTCCTAATTTTATAATTACCTCGTCCGATTCCACATTGCAATTGCCATTTTCAGTAGTGACTAAGGTTAATTTTACGCTACCTAAAATAGAGTCTGTTTTGCTGAAATTGTACGTAGCAGTGAGGTTGGTGTCGCTCGGGAAGAATGTACCTGTTCCTTGAGTACTCCATTTACCTTTGCCCGACCCACCAATAATGGAGGCATCTAGCAAAGTATTACTACTGCTGGAACATACATTTTGGTCTTTCCCAGCATTGATTATTGGTCGTGGCGAAATATCCAGTTTTACGGTATCGGTTACTGCATTGCAATTGCCATTGCCTGTAGAGGTGGCAAACAAGTATGTAACTTGGTTTTTCTTGTCTAAAACGCCAGGTTGGTAAGTGTTGTTTGTGGCGGTGTTTCCTGCTGCAAAACTACCATCGCCAGAAGTACTCCAGGTAATACCTGTAGCCCCATCTATTACTACTGCTAAATCTATGGTTGCATTGTTTTCACATACTTTTTTGTCGCTACCCGCATTCACTTTTGGTGCTGCACTAAAGGTAGCTCTCAATTCATCTTTTACTAGGTCGCAGCTATTGCCAGTTAAGGTAAGCAACACAAAGCCCGCTTTAAGATCTAATCCTGATGGGGTATAAGTAGTTTTTAAATCTGCCTTACTTGGCAAGAATACGCCTGTACCTGTACTAGACCATACACCTGCATCTGCACCTCCGCCTACAATACCTGATAATTTTACTTCTGCATTGTTGTTACAAACTACTTGATCTTCTCCAGCATTGGCAGTACCCGAGGTCGTTATTCTTATTTTCATGGTGTCTCTCACCGCAAGGCAACTGCCATTGCCAGTAGAGGTAAGTACTATGGTCACCCCATTACTTGCCGAATCTGCTTTACTGGCTTTGTATTGGGCATTCAAATCATTGGCATTTGGTAAAAATATTCCAGAGCCAGAGGTTGTCCATGTACCTGTGGTGGCACCACCAAATACGTTTCCTTCTAATGGAATATTAAGATTATTCAAACAAACTATTTTATCAAACCCTGCATCTACAGAAGGGGCGGGGCTAATGGTTACATTTATAGCATCTGTTGCCGAATTACAACTATTTGCAGTAAGAGTTAGGGTTACATTGCCTTGTGCAGTATCGGCCTTGCTAGGGATATAGGTGGCAAGAAGTGTTTTGTTATTGGGAATGAAAGTACCATTGCCCGATGAAGACCAAACGCCTGCTGTAGCACCACCCGATACTTGACCAGAAAGAGTTACCGCCGATTTATTCGCACAAACAGTTTGGTCTAGGCCAGCATTTACATTGCCCGCTGGCAATATAAATACTTCCATCGTATCTACTACCTGAGTGCAGTTTCCATTGTTGGTAGAGGTCAAAAATAGTTTTGCACCTTTATTCAAAGAGTCTGCAGCACTCGGCTTGTAGGTAGCTGTTAATAAATTAGGATTGGGAAGAAATATCCCCGTACCAGAGGTAGACCATTTGCCCGTGTTTGTTTTACCTGATACAAACCCCGTCAAATCTACTGTTAAGTTATTTACACACACCGTTTGATCTGTTCCAGCATTGACGAATGGTGCAGGGGTAAATTCTAAATCTACTTTACTTATTACTGCCTTACAATTTAAGTTACCAGTGGAAGTCAAGGTTAATGTAACCAACCCAGAAGCTACTTCTGCAGCGGTAGGGGTGTAAGTGGCATTTAGAGTAGTATTGTTGAGTGCAAAACTACCTGCACCACCAGACCATATTCCGCCAGTAGCTACATTCACAGACCCATTCAATATGGCCGATGGATTATTGGCACAAAGGCTTTGTTTTGATCCAGCACTAACTGTAGGGGCATTGGTAAAGGTAACGGTCACATTGTCGCTTACTGGGCTACAGTTTCCATTGCCAGTAGAAGTTAGCGTAAGCGAAAGCGTGCCTGCATTTATCTCAGATTGTGTGGGAGAATATATATTACTAAGCGAGGTTGCACCTTGCTTGAATAAGCCTAAGCCGCCTGACCATAGACCACCACTAGCAAGCGAAACATTTCCATTCAATACAACATCTGCATTGTTACTACAAACAGCCACATCTGTTCCAGCATTCACAGTGGGAGATGGGTTGATGGTAATAGTTACTAAATCAGCAACTGGGTTGCAGCTACCATTGCCAGTAGAAGAAAGTGTAAGGGTTACTGTTCCTGCAATTATTTCTGCCGCACTAGGTATGTAGCTTGCATTTAGCAAAGATGCTGAAGGATTAAATACACCTGTTCCACCACTCCATACCCCACCTGTAGCATTGGTTACAGAACCATTGAGGGCAACGGCTGGGTTGTTGGCACATGATACAATATTTGCACCCGCATTTGTGATTGGCGACGGGGTGATAGCGATGTCGATATCATCAAATACTGAGTTGCAATTTCCATTTCCAGTCGTTGTAAGGATTAATTTTACAGAACCACTCGCTATCTCTGATGCAGTTGGACTATAATTTGTAATCAAAGAGTTATTATCTGGAACAAACGTACCCAACCCGCCAGACCAAGTACCTCCAGTTGCAACGCTCACCGCACCACTAAGTGTAATACTTGAATTGTTGGCACATACGGTTTTATTCACACCTGCATTTGCTATTGGTGCTGGTGTAAATGAAATAGTCACTTGATCTGTTACGGTATTACAAGTACCATTGCCTACCGATGATAATGTTAAGGTAACACTTCCAGCAGCTATTTCATTGGCTGTAGGAGTATAAGACGTTGTAAGGCTGCTGTTCCCAGGATTAAACAATCCTAACCCACCTGACCAGCTACCCCCAGTTGCTAGGGTAATTGCTCCATTTAAGTTTACCGATGGGTTATTTGCACATACCGATACATCTGTACCAGCATTTACAGTAGGTGCAGGGTTAATCGTTATTTTTACCTGATCACTTACAGCAATACAATTTCCATTGCCAGTAGAGGTAAGGGTTAATATAACACTACCAGTAGCAATTTCAGAAGTTGAAGGTATATAGGAAGAAATTAGTGAAGCACTACTTGGGTTGAATATTCCCAAACCCCCTGACCATGATGCACCAGTTGCATTTTGAACTGTACCTGATAAATTTACACTTGGGTTATTAACGCAAGAACTAAGGTCAGCACCTGCTGTAACTATAGGCGATGGGGTAATGGTAATCACCATTTCGTCTGATACAGCTTTACAATTATTGTTTCCCGTAGTAGTTAATGTTAATGTTACCTTGCCAGCAGCAATTTCAGATGGAGAAGGTTGGTAGGTGGCGGCCAATACTGCATTGTTGGGAGTAAATATACCCCCTCCACCCGACCAACTACCACCAGCAGCAACTACTACACTGCCATTGAGTGTTACATTGCTATTATTAGCACAAACCGTTTTGTCAAAGCCTGCATTGGCTTCGGTGGGTGCTGTAAAGTTAATTTGCACTTGGTCTGATTCAGAGTTACACACCCCGTTGCCAGTTGAAGTAAGCGTAAGGGTAATACTACCAGAGGCTATTTCTGCATTGGTAGGGGCATAGGTTGCCGAAAGTGTATTGTTGTTTGGGCTGAATGTTCCTAATCCACCTGACCATTGACCACCTGTAGCTATTGATACGTTGCCATTTAAAGTAATCACGGAATTGTTCGCACATAAGGTTTGATTAATACCTGCATTGACCACAGGTGCTGGATTGATTACTATTTTTACTTGGTCGCTAGTTGCAATACAGTTACCATTACTAGTAGAAGTAAGGGTTAGTGTCACGCTACCCGCAGTGATTTCTGCTGCTGAAGGAGTATAGCTAGAGGTGAGTACATTGCTAGCAGGGTTGTATGTTCCAGTTCCTCCTGACCACTGCCCACCACCAGCATTTTGTACCAAGCCGTTCAAGGAAACACCTGCCTTGTTGGCACACGAAACCAAATCTGCACCAGCATTTACAATAGGCGAGGGAGTAATGGTTACTTCCATTTCGTCTGTAACAGGGTTACAGTTATTATTGCCAGATGTGGTAAGTACTAGTTTAAATTTGCCCGAAGTTATTTCAGCGGGAGTAGGCGAGTAGGTAGTGCTAAGTGAAGTTGCATTAGGGGTAAATAAGCCACCGCCTGCCGAACTCCATACACCGCCAGTAGCTATGGTAACACCTCCATTTAGGGTTACATTGGCATTGTTGGCACATACTGTTTGGTCGGCTCCTGCATTGGCTTCTGGGCTGGCGGTAA
This sequence comes from Cytophagales bacterium, assembly GCA_013297765.1. Taxonomy (GTDB): domain Bacteria; phylum Bacteroidota; class Bacteroidia; order Cytophagales; family Cytophagaceae; genus REBA01. Next base: position 5,761 of record JAAFID010000017.1, read on the forward strand.
AGGTAAACTTTACGTTGTCTGAAACAGGATTACATTGCCCATTGCCTGTAGAGGTTAGTGTTAATGTAATACTTCCAGATAGTATTTCAGCAGTAGTAGGGTTGTAAACTGCTGTCAAAGAATTGTTGTTGGGAGTAAATGTTCCCAAGCCTCCTGACCATTGACCACCACTAGCTATGGTAACACTTCCAGCAAGTGATATGGCAGGTTTGTTTGAACAATAGGTTGCATCATTTCCAGCATTTACAACTGGAGCAGGGTTGTAAATTATTTTTACTACGTCTGAAGATGGGTTACATTTACCATTACCTATAGAGGTGAGGGTAAGGTTTAATGTTCCTGCAGCAATTTCTGCGGCTGTAGGTGTGTACGTTGCACCCAATACCGATGTGCTGGGGCTGAATATACCAGCACCACCAGACCATTGACCACCACCAGCATTTTGCACAAAACCTGACAAGGTTACTGTGGGGTTATTAACACATGAAGATAAATCTGTACCTGCACTTACCACTGGTGCAAGGGTAATGGTTGTAGCTATAGCATCCGATACTGCTAAACAATTCCCATTGCCAGTAGAGGTAAATGTCAATGTTACATTTCCTGCAGATATTTCAGATGGAGAAGGAGAATATATAGCATTGGCTGTAGTATTGTTTGGGTTAAATGTTCCCGAGCCACCACTCCAAACGCCACCAGTAGCGATACTAATTACTTGTCCATTCAAGGTAATGTCTGCTTTGTTGGCACAAACTGTTTGATCTATACCTGCACTCACATCAGGCGATGCAGTGTAGGAAATAACAATAGATTGTGCTACCGCTAAACAATTTCCATTGCCCGTAGAAGTAAGTGTTAAATTGCTACTTCCAGAAAGTACCTCAGCAGTACTAGGGGTGTACACTGTATTTAAGCTCGTGTTCGAAGGGCTAAATGTTCCCAAACCTCCTGACCATATTCCTCCAGTAGAGGGAAGCGATACACTGCCAGCCAAAGTAGCTTTGGCATTATTGGCACATAATATTTGATTACCTCCTGCATTTACTACTGGTGGTTGGGTAAATGTAATTTTTATTTGATCATTTACTGCATTGCATTGCCCATTACCAGTAGTGGTCAATGTAAGGTTTAGTGTACCTGATGCTATTTCTGCAGCGGTGGGTGTGTAGGTTGCATTCATTACAGTAGCACTGGGGTTGTATGTGCCCGCCCCCCCTGACCACTGCCCCCCTGTAGCTACGGTAAATGTACCATTCAACGCAACTATTGCATTATTAGCACATTTTGTTTGGTCTGCACCTGCATTTACAGTGGGTGTAGGTGTTATGTTGATAATCATACTATCTTTTACAGGTATGCAATTTCCATTGCCAGTAGAGGTGATGATTAATTTTACTTTTCCTGCTGCAACTTCTGTAGCACTTGGGGTGTAGCTGGTTGCAAGCGAAGTATTATCAGGGTTAAATATTCCTGTTCCTCCAGTCCACTGACCACCTGCAGAAATAGTAACTGTTGCGGCAAGGTTAGTTAATGATTTATTAGCACAAACTGTTTGGTCTACCCCAGCATCCATGGTTGGGGCAGCAGTAAAGTTTACTTTCATCTTATCTGTTACTGGAAAACAAATACCAGTAGAGGTTAGAGTGAAATCCAAACTTCCTAATGCCAAATCAGAAATGCTGGGGGTGTATGTAGCTGTTAGTGCAGTTGCATTGGGCGAGAAAGTACCTGAGCCATTGGTTGTCCATTCACCAGTAGTAGTACCCCCTGAAACGGTGCCTACCAGTTTCACTACATTATTTTTACATACAAACTGGTCTGCACCTGCATTGATGTTTATGGCAGCTTTAAATTCAGAAAAATAGCCATAGCGGCATGTTGTAGTAGAGCCACCATTGATTAGACCCATTGCAAATATTTCACCAGTATTTTTAATCATGTTGGCAGTGCCAACGGGAATATCTGTTGTATTGAAAGCCACTACAGCACCGACCCATTGTCCACCTGTACCTGGAACCACACTAAAGCTCGCTGGATTTATTAATGTAGTGCTTCCATTGAGTACAAACTTGTCTTGATTGCCAGCTTTTACCAATAAATTTAAGCCAAAATATTCAGAGGTACCTCTTACAAAACTAACTTGCGAGGAGCCTGCACAATTTAGCGGTGGCAGTATTGCAGACCCTAATTCACACCCAAAACCAGAGTAGTGAACAGTATATACTGGTTTACTAGCCTTGATGTAAGTAAATTTTTTGCTTATAGGTACACGATATGTTTCGCTACCAAACAAGGTGGTTTCGTAAACCCCATCAATAGTGATTACAGTATTGTTTTGAGTAGCCACTATAAATGCGGCTTCATTATTTACTGAGCCTTGTATTACTATGTATTCTTTCCCAATAATGTCTGTAGGTACTATTTGGTCACCACATAAATCCCTACAAACACCTTCGGCATCTGAATCAGTTTTAACAGTAATTGCTATAGGCTTATCGGAGACTACAATGCTGCCGCTTGGGTTATTTGCTCCCAATTGAGTAGGATTTGCCCCAGACCATGTTTGCCCTTTATTAAGAATGATGCTGAATTTCTGTTGAGCCACATGGCCTACTAGTGCAGTTTTAGGATATATGAATATTGTGGTATTGTCTTCCGTGGCTACAATATCGAAGGAAGAATAAGGAGTTGGTGTATAATTACCATTATTCCAGTAGGTTTGAAATGGAGTGTAGAATTCAGTACCCAATGCACTTTCTCCTTTTAATGCAAATATTTCTCCGTTCAATGGCTGGGTTGGGGCAGTAGGAACATCTACATCATAATAAACTGATATTAATCTATTGGAGGTAATGAACAATCCATTATTTAATATTGTATTTGCTGGCTTCGTTTCAATTAAATTAATGCTAGATGTGAGGTCTACAGAAGTTGCCGAATTAGGTGCTAGATTTACTGTAATAGGGGTAAATGCACCATTTGCAGGCATAGAAATAGTAACAGTTGCAGCAGTATCGAGCGATGATATACGCAAAGCAACGGGTCTGTCTCTGTGACCAGCACTAGCTTCTGGTGCAACAAACCAGAATTGTTTCCCTGTTTGCCCTACCACACTCCCGATAGAAACCCAAAATAAAATGATGCTTAGTAGTCTAAGTTTTCGCATAGTGATGTACTTAAAATGTTATAATAAATAAATAGAGCCTTAAATTAATAAGCACTCTCAGAAAAATAAATAATGGCCTACTTTGCCTATATAAGGGGAAAATTTGTTTAATCCAATAAGCATTCCATCACCAAATTATACATTTTAATTGGCTTTACCTTAAAATATGTGAAAAAAAATCATTTCTAATTCGATTTTGCAAAACAAAAAAAGTGATAAAATGTTAAGAATTTGATTTATAAAATTGAATTTTTTATCAAATATTTATTAAAAATTTTCTACTATTCATTTTTGAATAAAACAGATAGATTATTGTTCTAAATATCTATACATCAGCTTAGCTGTTTTATCAGATGTTCCTGCATCTCCCAATATTTTTTTGATTTTGGTATAGCCATCTAATTGTCTATTGCGTATGGTTTCGTTTTTTAAAATTTGATTCAAATGGTCACTTACTATTGCTGATGTAAACTGAGATTGAAGCAACTCTTTTACTACTTCATAGCCCGCAATCAGATTAGGTAACGACACATATTTTATTTTTAAAACAGACATGGCCACCAAATATGAAAACCAATTGGCTTTAAAAACTACCATGTGAGGTATATTTAGTAGTGCCGTCTCTAAACTTGCAGTACCCGATGTTACTACTGCAGCTTGGGCATGTGCCAGTATATCGTATGTTTTTTCATATACAATTTTTACTTGCGGATATTTCTTTTCAAAATCATCGTAATACTGCCTAGGAAGGCTGTTCACTGCGGCTACTATATAGCTATAATCCTTATTTTGGTTCATCACCTCACCAATTACTGAAAACATATTTAGTACTTCATATTTTCTGCTTCCAGGAAGTATGGCTACAATTGGTTTTTTTAAATCTTTAAAAAAAGCTACTAAATTTTCATCCATGACAAATGACGATATGCTGTCATTTACGGGATTTCCAACATAGTCTACTTCATAATCAAATTGCTTGAAAAAATCTTTCTCAAAAGGCAATATCACAAACATTCTATCTACATATTTTTTTATGTTGTAGGCTCTACCTGTATTCCATGCCCAAACCTTTGGCGATATGTAGTAAAATGTTTTGATATTTTGTTCTTTGGCAAATTTTGCCATTTTCATATTAAACCCTCCAAAGTCTATTAAAATCAATACATCAGGGCGGTGTGCCAATATATCTTCTTTGCACGCTTTGAGATTTCTTAATATTATTTTCAAATTTTTAATTACTTCCCATACGCCCATATAATTTATTTCGTGGTAGTATCGGTATATTTTTGCACCTGCTGTCTCCATCATCTCTCCTCCCAAGGCTCTAAAATCGGCATTGATATCTTCTTTTTTTAGCGATTTGATGAGATTGGAGGCATGCAAATCGCCCGACCGCTCGCCTGCAATGAGGTAGTATTTCATGAATGAGTAAAGTAGAATTTACTAATAATTATCTTTATCAAAATTTTTGTTTAGCACATCAATAAAGGCTAGAAGCTCTTCTTTACCTGTTTTTTCTTTCGACGAGGTTACAATCATTTTCGGCAACTCATCCCAAGTTTCGAGCATTTTCTCTTGATATTTCGCCACTAATCCAGCAATCTTGTTTTTATTATTTTTATCTGCTTTTGTAAATACAATAACAAATGGAACTCCATGTGTTGCTAAGCCACCCATGTAATCAAGATCTATAGGTTGTGCCTCTATGGAAATATCAATAAGCACTAAAGCACAAATCATATTGGTGCGGTGCACCAAATATTCTTTTGTCATCACATCCCACTCAGCTTTTGATGTTTTACTGGTTCTAGCCCAACCGTAGCCTGGTAAATCTACTAAATACCAGTGGTCATTAATCAAAAAATGGTTGATGAGTTTTGTCTTTCCTGGGCTGGCCGATATTTGAGCCAGTTTACGATTGTCAGTAAGCATATTTACTATTGAAGATTTCCCCACATTCGACCGCCCCACTAAGGCATACTCAGGCAAGTCTAGTTGTGGGCATTTTTTATAATCTACATTGCCTTGAAAATAGACAGCTTTGGTAATCTTCATTGTTATAAAATTTATTGAAAAAAATGAACAATCGACTTAAAATTATTGAAAAATATCGAGGTTTGTTTTAGTTTACATACTATTCTTTGAAGTGTTTGAAGAACCTCAGAAATATACATAATATAAACTATAGTGGAAATCAACTACAAGCCTAATTTTTTACATTCATTGATTTCATTAGGTATGATGCTAATGGTATTGACATGCAGCCCTATATTTGCTCAATCCAATATATTAAAAAATCTTCAATTTCGTGCCGATGATTTCTTTAATGCAGAGCTATATACCCATGCACTACATACATATAAAGAGCTAGATAGTTTAAACCCAAATGATGCATCAATCAATTATAAATTAGGTATCTGCTACTTGCAAATATCCTCAAAAAAGAAAGCACTAGATGTATTGCTCAAGGCACAGCAACTCGGCTTTCAGTCCGATGGTTTGGCGTTTAACTTGGGCAAAGCTTATCATTTCAATAATCAATTTTTAGAAGCTATCGCACAATTTGAGAAAGCAAAAATGTTAATATTAGATTCCCTAACAACGGGCAAATGGCGTCATGAGCAAATAAAAAGATTAATTCAAAATTGCAAAAATGCTATTGCATTGCAGCAACACTCACAGCAAGTTAAAATCACAAATTTGGGAGCATCCATCAACAGTAAATATCCAGATTACGCACCATTGCTGGTAGCCAATGAGACAGAACTTATTTTTACCTCGTCCCGAGTTGGTAGCATAGGCAATAAAAAAGATTCCAAAACAGGCTACTTTTTTGAAGATGTATGGGCATCTTCAAAAAATGAAAAAAAGGAATGGATGCCTGCAAAAAATATGGGAAAACCCATCAATACCGAAGGCCACGACGCTACAGCCACAATATCTTTAGATGGCCAAACATTGATTATTTATAGAAACGAAAATCTATATGTAAGTTATTTAAAAGGCAAAGTATGGAGTGAGCCCCAATTACTACCCAAAACCATCAATACAGATGCATGGGAAAGTAGTGCTAGCATTAGTGCAGATGGTAAAACACTATATTTTTCGAGCAATAAAAAAGGGGGATTTGGAGGGAAAGACATATATCAATCTCATAAAAATGCCAAAGGTCATTGGGAAACAGCTATCAACCTAGGAAGTGCTGTAAATACTGTATCTGACGAAGAATCTCCATTTATACATCCTAATCAAACAACTTTGTATTTTAGTTCCGACCGGGAAGAAAGCATAGGTGGTTTCGACATATTTTTCACCACAACAGATTCGTTGCACAATTGGACAAAGCCAGTAAATATTGGTTTACCAATCAACTCACCCGAAGATGAACTCGATTTTGTGTGGTCGGCCGATGGTAAGCGTGCTTATTTTTCTTCCATACGAGAAGGTGGGCTAGGAGCAGAGGATATTTATATGCTAGAAAGAGATGCCCTAGAAGCTCGATTGATACTGCTTACAGGAAAAATTTTAGACAAACACTCGATGCAATCTATTTCTGCTTTAGTAACCATTACCGATTTGCAAAATCCTGCAAATACCACTACCGTAGCTGCTAATGAAGCCAGTGGAATCTACACCATAATTGTGCCCCCTAGGAAAAATTATGCTGTCAATATAACTGCAACTAATTATTTGCCCTATTCAGCACATTTATATGTATCTGATACTACTAAATATTTGGAGCAGCAACAGGATTTTTTGCTACAAGCTATAGCTGTAGGTAATACTACTGCTTTGCGTAATGTGTTTTTTGACCATAATAAGTCAGCCTTGCGTAGTGAATCTAAAATTGAACTGAACGAAATAGTACAATTTTTACAAAAAAATAAAAACCTTGAAATCAAAATTGTTGGTCATACAGATAACGTGGGAAGCGATGATTATAACTTGCAATTGTCGCAAGCACGTGCAGATGCCGTAAAAACGTTTCTTGTAGGTAATGGAATTGATGCCAAACGCCTTGTATCAATAGGCAAAGGGAAAACAGAACCCATAGCTACAAACGACACTGAATTTAACCGCCAACAAAATAGAAGAATCGAAATAGAGGTTAAATGAATTTATTTTTCTAGTTAGCTAGAAGAGTCATTTGTTTATATGTGATGTATGTACGGTGATTCGTAGCCATTATTTTCTACAAACCAAAGGCAATAAAAAAGCTCCAAATGGAATTTGGAGCTTTTTTTATAATATGTAATAAAAAATTAATCTTCTATCTCTGCTTTAGAATCAATGCCTCTTTTTACATTTTCTTCATCAGATAATTTTTGATCATCTTTATCTTTTTTTCTATCTATCAAACCTTCTTCTATTGCTTTGCCAATGATGCTAGTGATGATGGCTACAGATTTGTATGCATCGTCATTGGCAGGGATTGGAAAATCTGCTACAGTAGGGTCTGAATTTGTATCTACAATAGCAAATACAGGAATATTTAACTTCTTAGCTTCTTTAATAGCGATATGCTCTTTTTTTGCATCTACTACAAACAAAGCAGCTGGAAGCCTTGTCAATTCAGCGATACCACCAAGGATTCTTTCAAGTTTTTCACGCTCTCTAGTAATCATTAGTCTTTCTTTTTTTGCTAAGTTTAGGTAAGCCTCATCTTTCATCAGCTTATCTATGGAAGTCATTTTTTTCAATGACTTTCTTACTGTAGCAAAATTTGTAAGCATACCACCCAACCATCTTTCTGTAGTATAAGGCATTTTCAACCTTCTTGCTTCTTCAGCTACTATTTCTTTTGCTTGTTTTTTGGTAGCTACAAAAAGAATTTTTCTTCCCGAGCGGACTACATTTTTTATTGCAGCACTTGCCTCTTCAAGGCAACCTACCGTCTTATTCAAATCTATTAAATGAATTCCGTTTTTCTCCATGAAGATATACGGAGCCATTTTAGGATTCCATTTTCTAGTCAAGTGGCCAAAATGTACACCTGCGTCTAATAACTCTTTGTATTCAACTATTGCCATGTCTGATATGTTTCTGCTCTTAACGTTTGCTGAATTGGAATTTCTTTCTTGCTTTTCTTCTACCTGGTTTCTTTCTCTCTACCATTCTAGGATCTCTAGTCAAGAAACCTTCTTTTTTCAAAGCTGGTCTGCTCTCTGCATTGTTTTCACACAATGCTCTTGATATTGCCAATCTGATTGCTTCTGCTTGACCTGTGTATCCGCCACCTTTTACATTGGCTTTGATGTCAAATTTTGCAATCTCATCTATGGTACTAAAAGGTTGATTAATGATTAACTGAAGAATTTCAGAGGGAAAATAAGTCTTAATATCCTTATTGTTAATTGTAATTTGACCTGTGCCTGGAGTCATGTAAACTCTTGCTGTAGAGGTTTTTCTTCTACCTAATTTGTTGATTATTTCCATTAATGCTAATATTATTTAATAACCGTTGGCTGTTGAGCTGTGTGAGGATGTTCTGCACCATTATAAACATGAAGGCTTCTGAAAAGTTCTCTACCTAATCTATTTTTAGGAAGCATACCTCTTACAGCACTTTCAATGATTAATGAAGAAGATTTTTCTTTCAACATTTTAGGAGTAGCAAAACGCTGACCTCCTGGATGACCAGTGTGTCTTGTATATACTTTTTCATCCCATTTTCTACCAGTCAATCTTATTTTGTCGGCATTTACCACAATTACATTATCCCCACAATCCACATGTGGAGTATAACTTGGTTTGTGTTTGCCTCTCAATACCATAGCAATTTTGCTAGCTAGACGACCTAGTACTTCGTTTTCGCAATCTACAAGAATCCAGTTTTTTTGAACTGTTTCTTTATTCGCAAAAATCGTTTTATAGCTTAAACTATCCATTATTAAAACTTCTTTATTAACTATTAAATGCACAACCCCTAAAAAAGGGAATGCAAAGATATGTGAATATTTTTCAAAAAACAATACAGGTGTGGATAAAATGTGTAGATTCTAGAAAGTATTTTATTTTCTTATTTGATTTCTAAAATTACTTGTACTTATTTTTACAGAGTTGCAAAGGTAGCTTTCTTATTTGAACATTATACCTTTTAGCAAAAACAATAGGTCAATATTTAAGAATATTTTTCTAATTGCTTTACCAGTACACCGAAGTCTTTTGCGTATGGTGCTGTAGCAGTGGTTATCGTGCCATCCATTTTTGCAAATGTGAGTGATAATGCATGTAATGCAACCCTTCGCATGATGGGTTGTTCTTCTTCTTCTTCCTCATTTTTGCTGGCGTTGTAGCGCTTTTTTAAATTGGAAAGAAATATGGGATTGCCACCATATAGTTCATCGCAAACGATGGGCGACTTTAGGCATGCAAGGTGTATGCGAATTTGGTGCATGCGACCAGTGAGTGGGTAACAGCGAACCAAAGTGTGCTTTTTGAATGCTTTTTCGGTAAAAAAAACGGTCTCAGCTTCTTTACCTTCTACTTTGTTTATCCTTACGGCGGCCGCCCCTGGCTTGGTTTCTATAGGCAAGTAAACATTTACACCATCAAAATCATGTTTGCCTTCTACTACAGCATGATAGATTTTTTCCAATCTTCTTTTTTCAAATTGAATAGATAAATTTCTATAAGCATCGGTACTTTTTGCCAATGCCAATATGCCAGAGGTTTCCTTATCTAGTCTATGGCACACGTGGGCTTCAGGATGATAGTCTTTAGCGATTTTGTTGATGTTTAGCGGATCTGTTCTATCCTCTAGGGTAGATACAAATGGTGGCTTATTGATACAAATATAATCGTCGTCTTCAAAGACTATGAGGCTTTCAAAATCAACCTTTTTCATTTATTACTTTTCCTTTTTTTAGCTTGAAAGAGAATATAGTGCCATCGCCTTGCTTGCTGGATACAAATATTCTCGAATTGTGAGCCTCTAATATATGCTTTACTATGGCAAGTCCCAAACCTGTGCCGCCTTTGTCTTTCGAGCGGCTTCGGTCTATGCGGTAAAATCGCTCAAAAATTCGGTGTAAATGTTTCTGTTCTATTCCTGGTCCATCGTCTTTTACAGATACAAATACCCCTTCATTTTCTATTGCTAGCGATACCAATATATGTCCTCTATCGTTTCCGTATTTGATGGCATTCACAATCAAATTTGTCATCACCTGACCAATTCTAAATTTGTCGGCAAATACATAACAAGATTTTGGGGTGTTTTTAGAAAATCGCATTTTGGTGGCTCTAGCTTTGGCGGCCTCGTCTAACTCGTCAAATATATCTTCTGTTAATTTATGAATGTCGAAGTTTTGTTCATTCATTTTTATTTCTCCTATCTCCATTTGAGATATGGTAAGTAGATCTGCTACTAAAACGTTGAGCCCTTCGAGGCTATTGGCGGCTTTTTGCAAAAAGCGATCTCGAACCATTAAATCATCCATAGCCCCATCTAAAAGGGTGTGTACAAATCCCTGTGCAGCAAAAATTGGTGTTTTTAATTCATGAGATACATCGGCTAGAAATTCTCTACGAAAAGTTTCTAGCTTTTTCAATTCGTCTATCTCCATTTGCTTTTTTTCGGCAAATTCGGCTATCTCTCTTTTTATTTTTATCAGGGGATTATTTTCATGACGTTTTTCTTTTTTAAATCGCACCGAATAATCTTCATTTTTAATTCGTGCTAGTAGGGCATAAAAATTATATATTTCTTTAAAAATAAAATATTTTAATATCAAAAATATCAACCCTCCTGCTACTAAAGCACTGGCTAGTGAGGCGTAGAGTGATTGATAAAAATCTAGCCTAGTTGCCAAAAACAACACACCAAATACAAACGCCCATGTGCACAGGGCAATGATAGCAGTTATAAATTTTGAGTTAAAATACATGCAGCATTAAAAAATATAACAGCAATTTAATTCAAATATCTTTCTATCTATAAATTTACTGCTGTATTCTATTTTTAGTATATCTATCTAGTTGGCTTCAGTATCAAATTTATAGCCTATTCCTTTTATAGTTTTGATGTTTTCTTCTCCTATTTTTTCACGCACTTTTCTTATGTGTACGTCTACAGTGCGTGGCACTACATATACATCTGTTCCCCAAATATTTTTCAATAAATCATCTCTATTAAATACAATATTGGGATGCTGAGATAGAAAATACAGCAATTCAAATTCCTTTTTTGGCAGCACTACTTTGATGCCATTTTTGTGTACTGTATAGCTGCCTCGATCTATAATTAAATCCGTAATATGAATAATGTCAGGGGCAACGATGGCAGAGTTTTCTCTTTTAAAAAATGCTGAAATCCTACTCATCAATGCTCTCGGTTTTATAGGCTTTGTGATATAATCATTAGCTCCTACTTCAAATGCCGCTACTTCTGAATATTCCTCAGATCGTGCAGTAAGAAAAATGACAAATACCTCTTTCAGTTTTGGCAATTCTTTTATTTTTCGACATGCCTCAATGCCATCCATTTTTGGCATCATGATATCCATTAAAATTAAATGAGGGGTAAAATCTTTAGCTATTTCTAGTGCTTTTTGCCCATTTAATGCCGTTTTTACCTCGTATCCCTCTTTTATTAGATTATATTCAAGTAGCTCTAAAATGTCTTGTTCATCATCGACTACTAAAATTCGGTGCAGTTTGCTCATAAAAATTTTTGTTTAATATATTTTTAGAAATAAAATTTGATTTTTAAAATATATCAAACTCCATTTCTTATTTGTTAAATAGCTCTACCAACTTGGCTTCTAGCTCTTGACCTCGCAAATTGGTAGCAATTATTTTCCCATCTTTACCTATTAAAAATGTAGCAGGAATTCCTTTTACACTGTAAATTTGAGCTCCTGCAGACTGCCAACCTTTTAGGTCTGATACATGATTTGGCCATTTTAATTGGTCTTTTTGAATTGCTTGCAACCATTTTTCTTTTTCTTGATCTAGCGATACGCTGAATACTGTAAATCCTTTGTCTTTGAACTGGTCATACACCCGCACTACATTTGGGTTTTCTTTTCTACAAGGCCCACACCATGATGCCCAAAAATCTAGCAATACTACTTTTCCCTTCAACGATGATAGTTTTATTGGTTTACCGCTGGCATCGTTGAGGGCAATCTCTGGTGCCATATCGCCCGCCTGAGGTGCTCCTTTAGGCAATGATTTAAATACTTTTTTTGCAAATTTTGAATTTGGATATTCTGATTTGTACACCTGCCCAAGTGTGCGGGCATAGTCGGCATCATAAGGAGCAAAAATACGGATGAGTGTACTGTAAAATACTTCTTTATTTTTAGTACCTGTAGTAGGTTTTACCAGCATATTGCTAGATTCCTGCACCACATCGATACCTTGTGTCTGCATAAACTTTTGCATGTAGAGGATAATTTTATTGCTCAAAAAATCTCCTCTGGTCATTTCTTCATCTGTAAGGTCGGCTACGGTAAAAAAGTCTTCTTTGCTAGTATTGTCGGGGGTAGCAAATACAGTAGCAAGTTTGGTCGCAAATAATGAAGTATTGGTCTTGATTATTTCTGCATAAAAGCTGCTACGAACCTTATTGAGCGAGTCCATTTTAATTTGCAATTTTCCAATCTCTTTATTAAACTTATCAGGATCACTTTGGCGGTATGCTAGTATAGGCTGTGCAGCTTGGTCAAGGCTATTTACTTGAGCGGTGTAAGCCGAGTTGTAAAGCAGTATTGATTGGTACACTTTGTTCTCTGTAGAATTAGTTACCGAAGGCAATTCATTTGGCTTGTTGACATCTGCTACTAAATCTATGTCTTCGTCGGCTATAATTATGTTGAAATTTGAGGTTTCGCTCAAGCCAATTTTATACATGCCACGAGGCAAATCTATTGGCTTAAATTTAAAGTTAGTGTTGGTTATTTTGGTGGAATCTAATTTTGATACTTCCATACCTAATACCTGATACAGGTAAATAGTAGCGGTACTAGGGGTGTTTTTTAATACTCCTTTGATGACTATACTTTTTGATATGCTACGATGCATAGTAATTGCCGATAGTGCAATTACAAAACAAAATAAAAAGTATTTATTGTATAACTTCATAAATATTGAGTTTAAAAGTATGGTAATTTTTAATCTAAGTTAATTGTAAATATAAAATTTAACAATTAATTAATCTTGGGGAAACCCTTTGGTAATCGACAATACAGCATTAAAAATAGTTTAATAGCTAGCTTGTAAACCATAGCAAAGTGAACTTTACTTAATTGACAATAAACTTGTACTTTGTTGCACAATACTACTTATTGGCAATAGCTAATTATCTTCAAATTTGATGGGGTTGCGAAGATTTTTGCAAACTTTAATATCCATAGCTACTTTGCCTACCCACATATCGGCTTCTATGCGTATGGGAATTTTGTTTAAGTCGTCTGATATCCAAAATCGAATGGAGTTGCCGCCTTCAAATATGCCGTTTTTTTCCATAATAGGGTTTAAGCGAATACAATTGATGTCGCCCAGTTTGGTATCAATTTTTTCTTTGCCCGAGTATCGCACCTTGAACAGGTATATTCTGTCTTCCAAAAAAGCATTCATAGATATAGTATCGCCAATTTTCTTTTTATTAAAATCTATATTGCGCAGGTAAAAAAAACCACTTACGATATCTTGAATATTGTCGGGTACTTTGTAGCATACGGCAGGCGTAGTAGAACCTTCACGCTCTATGGTGAGTTGATTGTTTTTATAATCATAAGTGGTGTATTCACGTAGGCGATATTTATTTTCTGCAATATCTCTCATGGCTCTTTGTGGTGCACGTGTTGCGGTGTCGAGATAGGTTGCCCAAGAATCTCTAACACGCATGGCCATATCGAAGGGGCCAGTGGTAGCACCCATTACAAATGCTTTATGGCACACTTTATTGTTGATGACATAGAGTTTGTCATCTACCTGCATTTTTGCTTCGCCGGCATTGATAAAGCCATAGTGAACACGATATACAATATATTCTCCAAGACCATAAGGCATAGGAGGTTTTATTTGAATGGTATCAGCAGTAAAAGAGCATAAAAAAAATGGTATTAATAATATCAAAATTAGATTCTTCATGGTGTAATTAAATTGGTTCAACATTGATTTGAAATGTTCGTGCCACTATGGTGCTGTGGGCTTTGCAAATGGCATACCAATTCTGATAGATTGCAAAATACAATTTCAAATGGAAGGATATTTTTCTTTAAGATATTTTAAATATGCTGTAAAATTAGAATGAAATTTGGTTTTAAATTCTACTTCAAAATAATTTTGTTTTTCTCTATATCTTTTTTCGTCCATGTAAAAGGTATTATTTATTTTTTCAAAATCTTTTTCAAGTTGGGGATAGTACATTTGATTTTGCTTGTACAATACTAACAGTTCTTGAATTGCTTGGTGAAAAAAAATCTTTTTGAGCATTGATTTTTCTTTGCTAGAAGTTGATTGTTTGAATGAGTGATATAGTTGATTTAATCTAATGGATTGCCCCAATACCAATTCAGAATATTGCTTATAAAAAGCCTTTCGTTTTTGATATTTTATCAACTCTGTAGATGCCTTGCCAAATTTTGCTGCAAGAAATAATTCTGCACCATAATCGCCCACAAAACTAGCTAGATTTTCATTGAAATCTACATTGTCTTTGATGTACAATGTGCCGTGTGTAAGCTCGTGAATGATGAGGTTTGCCAAGCTGCCTGGGTATCGCTTAAGCATGCTCGATAAAATAGGATCCTGAAACCAGCCCAAAGTAGACCAGCCTGACACCTCGTCTAATGAGGTGTCTAGCCCTTGCTTTTTTAATAAATTTTCTTCGGCTTTTGCTTTTTCTATTTCAAAAAAACCTTTGTAAGAAACAGTTCCTAAAAATGGAAATTTCCATTCCTTTGCTTTTAATTTATATGGCTCGCAGGCGGTTACTACCCACAGTATGGGCTTGTTTTTCTGGTCGTATAGTGTGGTGTAATTTTTAGAAAAATTGATACCTAATGAATCGAAAGCAAATTGTCGAATTTCTTCAACCAATCGAATTTTTGTTTTCAAACTATCGGGAAAATTGGGGTCTTGCAATACTTCTGATACTGGTCTAGTATTGTACACTATTTTTAGTTGCCCTATGCCTTGAGATATGCCATAACTAATGATTTCAAAATACCAAACCACCAATGTTGCAGCCAATAGTAGTAAACCGAGTAAAATTTGCTTGATTTTTGAAATGGATTTAAAATTCATGAATTTGGTTGAATTAAGATTTCAATGTTACTTCAAAAACAGAAACAATAAAAGTGTTAGTTTTTGATTTAGAAAATTGGAATAAATAAACTTCATTTGTCTTTCATATATTTTATGTTCATTGCACTATTTCATTAACTTCTTATGAGAAAGAAAATATTAATAGGTATTCTACTGTTACTGGCGGCTATTCAATTTTTCCAGCCCAATAAAAATATAGCTACAGGCATTGCCAAAGATGACATTAGGAATAAATATTTGGTAACAGGCGAGGTGATAACCATACTAGAAAAAGCCTGTTACGACTGCCATTCCAATAATACAAATTATCCGTGGTATGCCTACATACAGCCTGTTGCTTGGTACACCGCCCATCATATCAATGAGGGCAAAGCAGAATTAAATTTTTCAGATTTTGCAAATTATCCCGAGAAGAAAGCCCATCACAAACTAGAGGAAGTAGAGGAAACTGTTGCCAATGGCGAAATGCCCAACAATGCTTACCTACAATTGCACACCAATGCAAAGCTTACAGACACAGAAAAACAAATACTAGTAGGGTGGTCAAGGTCGCTACGTGAAGAAATTTTAAAATAGCAATTGGTCACTGCTATATTAAATTTTCTAGTTGGTTTTTATATTGGCTTTTAGTTCGGTAAGTAGCGAGTATAGCCCAAAATAGGTTCTATTTACATACAGCGAATGTTTTGAACCTCTAGCCAAATTGGATTCTCTAATTTCTTTCAGATTTCCCAAATATTCTCCATAAGCATATATTTCTTGAAAATATGCAGGGTTGCCAAAATCGAAATAGGTAGATTTGAAAGGAAGGCTAAGCAAATCGATCATTTTTTGAAATAACGCAGAAAAGAATTGTACTTCAGTTTCTGAATCTTCGTCGTGAATCATTTCAAGTGCTCTGTAAACCTCTCTTCTTCGGCTTTCGCTATCGGCAAGGCTAGGGTCTAGCATAGCAAAATAATTGGTATAGAAATCGGATGGAATTTCCTTTACACAGCCAAAATCAAATATAGAAAGTTGTCCATCGCTACGCATTAAAAAGTTGCCTGGATGTGGGTCGGCATGTACTTTTCTAATGCTGTGTACCTGAAAATCGTAAAAATCCCACATTGCTTGCCCTATCTTATTTCTAATCTCTTGGGAAGGATTGGTAAGCAAAAATTCTTTTAAATGTTGTCCTTCTAGCCAATCCATAGTGATTATTCTAGCAGAACTTAGTTCAGGGTAGTAGGTAGGAAAATGTAAATTAAGAATATGTTTGCATTGGTTAGATAGCTCTATAGACCTTGCTAACTCTAGCTCGTAGTTGGTTTCTTCAATTAATTTACTTTCTACTTCATCAAAATACTTATCTACTTCTGAATTTTTCATCCCTACCAATCTGGTTGCAAAAGGTTTTACCAGTTTCAAATCAGAACTGACACTATTGGCAATACCAGGATATTGTATTTTTACAGCCAATAATTTCCCATCTTTTTTTGCCTTATGTACTTGCCCAATAGAGGCGGCATTGGTGGCTTTCATGTCAAATTCGTCGAACAATTGTGTGGGTGTTTTACCTAGCGTTTTCACAAAGGTATTCATCACCAACGGCCCTGAGAGTGGTGGTGCACTGTACTGAGACAACGAAAATTTATCCACATATTCCTTTGGCAACATGCCTTGATCCATGCTTAGCATTTGTGCTACTTTGAGGGCACTGCCTTTTAGGTTACTTAGCACATGGTATATATCTTCAGCATTATCGGCATGTAGCTCGGCCTTGCTAAGATTGGGGTCTATAATTTTTTTTGTATAATGTTTTACATAATTGCCACCTACTTTGATGCCTGTGCCTACAAACTTCATGGCACGCTCTACTTTGCTGGTGGGTATGCTGGATTGCTCGTACATGAATGGTTATTTTTTTTGAAGTATAAATTTCCCGAAATCGACTAAGGCATCAAGCGAGTTTTCGCTTATCAATTGAAAACTGAGGTTTACCGCTTTCTCTATCGCTGCATCGGTGTTTTCAAAATTTTGACTGGTATCGTCTATCCAATAGTTGAGTACAAATAATGCCTGTAACCAAAACCCATGAGCATATTTGTCAGATATAAATTTTCTTTCTTTTACTTCTTTGGTTAGCTCTGCACTTCGCACTAGGTCTTTGGCAAAACTAGTAAAGGCAATTTTGAGCAATTTTAATTCTTTATCTTTCCATTTTCCCCAGCCTATATGCTGCTTTTGTAGCAATACATAGCTTCTATTTTCTTTTAATTTTTGAACCCATAAAAAATAAAATGCAAGTAATTTTTCTCTAGAACTGTATCGCATGAACACTTCATCGCCCATTAATTGATTTTTGGTATCTTCAAATATTCCCAGCCAAATGTCTTGCGATACGGCCTCTAGCGAATTGTAAGTATTGTAAAATTCTTGCTCGGGTATATTCAAAATCTTGCAAAAAGCAAAAACAGAATTTGGCATATTGCCATGCTCTAATTTGTAGTGAATAAAAGCTTGGCGAATGTGGTGCTTGTCCATAATAGTATGTGTTTTCAAAGATTTAACAACTGAAGAGTAAAATAGTTTCGAGTACTATCCTTCTTTGTAAAATGTGCTATAGGCCAAAGGTATAATTGCTAGTAAGGCAACTAAACTTTAGCTAAAATTTATAGATTTATTTGGCCTATGGTAATACTTTTAGGCCAATGGCAATTGAATAAAAAAGGAAGTGCCTTTGTCGGGTTCCGACACAAACCAAATTTTACCACCTACATGCTCTACGCCTTGTTTTGCCAAGGATAAACCTATGCCAGAGCCTGTATATTTGGTGCTAAAGTGGGGTGCAAAAACCTTGTGTTGCATGGCTTGCGGAATGCCGATGCCGTTATCTTTAAATTCTAAAATAATACTTTTATCCACCATCTGCCCAATGATGGCAATATGCGGAAGCCTATCATTAGGGATAGATTGCACGGCGTTAAGCAAGATATTAGAAAATATAGCATTCATTATTTGTGGGTCGCCATATACTTGTACGGCTTTGGCTGGCAATGCAATGGTTTTGATATTTTCTACAGTATTATTGAATAGATTTGCAGAATTTTGAAGCAGTGCAACAATGTCGAAGAGTTCATTTTTGGGTACAGGCATCTTGGCAAAGCTGGCAAATGAGGTGGCTATTTCATTCAGCGTTTCTATTTGATTTAAAATTGTGACCAAGCCTTTGTTTATTTTTTCGTGGGCTACATCTTTATCATTCAATATATTTTGAGTCAAATACTGAATTGTCAGTTTCATTGGCGTCAGCGGATTTTTGATTTCATGGGCTACCTGTTGTGCCATTTCTCGCCAAGCATTTTCTTTTTCACTGCTACGCAAGGCATCTTTGCTGGTTTCTAGCTTTTGCAGCATGGCATTGTACTCGCCCACCAGCAGCCCCAGCTCATCTTTCGATTCCCAATTTATTGGCTCATTGGTATTGCCAAAAGATGTTTTTTTAATGCTGTGGGTAATCAGTTTTAGAGGTACTGTTAGGGCCCTTGATACAATGTAAGACAGCATCAAAAACACAATAAAAATGGAACTAAAAATATTGATGATAGTGGTAAGCACCTGTATGATTTGCTTCTCCAATTCTTGCCTAGATTCAAAAAAAGGGATGCTCAATATACCCAGCAACTTGCCGCTATCGTATGCCTTTACGGCAAGGTACACCGAGTGATAATGCAAATTTCCTACCTGCTCGGTAAGCATAATCATGTTGTTTTTTCGCTCTTTTATTTCGCTCATCGCTTCTGGATTCAGATATTTCGAGAGCAATCCTTTTTGATAAATTAAAGCCTGATTCGATGATACTAAAAGGCCATTGCCGTTGTAAAAATTGATGTCGGTCTCCGTAAAACGGGCAAGCTGCAGAACAAAAGAATTTAGATTTTCTTTTTTGATTTTTTCTTTGGTGTAATCCTCAAAAAATATGGATATTCTATTGCCAATATTTTCTGCTTTTTTTACAAATGCCAAGTTTAAATTATTTTGGTACATTGTACTGATTACGCTCAACGTGGTCACCGCTATTACAAACAGAGGCAGGAAGAAGGCGACATTAAGGTATATTTGAATTTTGGAGGCATAGCTTACCAGCACATTTTTTTCTTTAGAAAATAACCGTATGCCAAATAAATACGCCGAAATAAGCAGCAAAAAAAGGATAAATAGAAACGAAAAATTAGAAAATATTTTTATCCAAGAATAGGATTCTGAAGATACCACAATGATCGTATTTGAGGTGGAATCCTTGAACCCAATATGGTGTAGCTTGCCTATATTTAGGCCTTCGTTGTATAGTGCAGTGTTGCTTAGCAGCAATTTTGGAAAATCTTTTTCATAGTTCACCAATCCATAATTTGATTGCATTTCTCCCTTAGAAAAAATGGCATAACTGTAGCTTTTTGGTTGGTTTAGCGAGCTGTATTTTTTATCTACCAGCAGTTCGGGGAATACACTGTAGGGAATAATTTTTTTTGTATTGAGCTGAAGTAAAATATAGCCCACAGGTATCCCATTTTTTTCTACTTTATTAAACACTACATACCTAGGCAAGTCTTGATTGCTAGATGTTTTTATAAAGAAGATATTTTTGTATTCTGTACTGTAATTTTTCTTGGCCAATGTTTTTACAGCATCGTTGTATTTGGGGTAATTTTCTTCTCCAAAATACGAGTCTCCATAGGGGTTGTAGAGGGCTATTTTAATGTCAAATTTCTCAAAATAATTGGCCAAAAATATTCTTTTTATTTTTTGAAATATCAAATCTTTAGACGTTAGTGGCGAGGCAAAAATATTTCTAATAAATACATCGTTTTTAATTTTTTCATGAATGTCGTGCAGTAAATATTCTTCTAGCACATCGCTCTCTATCAGTACTTGCGACGCAAATTTGTTTTTATCTACTACTGTTCGTTGTACATTGATTTTGTATATAGCCAGCGACCCAGCCAAAGCACACATGATAGATACTGCTATAAAGTAAACATAACTAGAATACCTGATTTTGCTCAGGAAGCGGGGCATGTGCAACTGGTATTGAAGACTTATAAATATAAAATTGACGGCTACCAGTGGCCAATAAAAATTTTTATCACCCCAAAAAATAATGGGAGTAACCAAGCTGCCCAATGCCGCAATGAAGATGTAAATTTTTAAATTTTGTTTGTTCAAGGTCAAGTACAGTCGCAGCAGTAGATGGTTGATGCAAAAAAATGAAATGCTGATTAATACAAATACCAACAAAGAAAAGCTTCTAAAATAGTTAAAATCTATAGTGGTAGTGATGTCAAAAATCCATTGCGAATGTTGATTAATGATGCGAAATATAGCATACACCAGCCCATAAATAAGTTGCGATGCGGCTATCAATAAAAACGAGATACAGTGTTTGAAATAGCCCTTGATTTGCAATATTTTCTTTGCCAGCGATAGTTTGAAAAAGTACCTAAAAAGTAATAGTGAACCAATAAAAACAGCTACAGCATTGAACACAAAATCGCCTAAAGATGGCGATATGATGGAGGAAGCAAAGAATTTTGAATTAAACAAATCAAATGCAATGATAGAATAAGGAAAATTAAATTGTAGTAAAATTATCCTAATGAAAATAATCAAAATGAAAGCCGAACTTATTCCTTTGAAATATTGTTTTTCTTTAAAAAAATATTTCGCCCAAAGTGTTCCATACGCTACTATAGATAGCAGGTAGGCGAGGGTAAGCATAAAAATAATTTGTTGAATATTGGTCGAAACCCAATTGTCGGTATTGCTGAAGAAAATGCTAAATAATGGTACTTGGTTGGGTGCAACTATGGCGTCATTGCTGGTATTGCTATGAATTACAGTTTCTAGATTGGGGTTGAATATTTGGTTGTTGAAACTAGAAGCTATGTAGTCGTTTTGAATACTAGATTTACTAAAAAGTGGGATTAGAAAATAGAGTTTATAGACCGCTTTGTCTGTTCCAACCGCTTGGATATAGTACCTTAAAAATTTGCTTTGTTTTTCTTCTACATACTTGTACTTGCTAGTGTCGGCAAATATATTTTGTTCCGGCACATGTTGGTTTGTAGACCAGAAATACAGATTCCCATCCCGCAAAATATAATAGGGGTAACGTGTGGGCTGTACCAGAATGGAAAAAGAAAGACGGGTATTTTCTTTAATTATTTTGGCAATTTTTGAGGCATCGTTTTCTGCTTCTTTAAAGGCTACTGCTGTATTGGTTTGTATTTTTTTTAACTCTTGTATTTTATTTACTTGCTTCATAGCACTATTGCTGTAACGTTGCACTACCGTTGCAGCAGCAAACAATACTATTGCTAAGACTAGGAAATAATAATATTTAAAATAGTGTTTCAAAATAAAGTAATGGGGCCACAAACAAAAAAATGGAAAGCGATGGCTCACTTTCCATTTTTATTGCTTTTAAATAAAATTTATACCGAAAAACTTTCGCCACAGCCACAAGTGCGGGTAGCATTGGGATTCACAAATTGAAATCCTTTTCCGTTTAGGCCATCGCTAAAGTCAAGGGTAGTGCCTAATAGGTACAATAAACTTTTTTTATCTACCATTATTTTGATGCCTTTGTCTTCAAATATTTGGTCTGCAGGGTTGGTTTGATTGTCAAAATCTAGGTCGTACATCAATCCTGAACATCCACCACCTTTTACCGATACACGAATGTTGTAATCGCTGCTGTAGCCTTCTGTTTTGCGTAGATTATCTACGTGGTTTTTGGCTTTATCTGTTATATTTATCATGATTTTTTTAAGTTTAAAATAGGTATGTAAAATATTGCTGTACTACATAGTAAAATTAGGATTGTTTTTTCTCATCTGTTTAATTTTTTTAGCATTTTGTTTACATCGCTTGTCATGTGGCACACATGAAAAACTCAATATTAGCAAGGTGAGTACAGAAACAAGAAGGCTATATTTATTAAATTTAATCATTACAAATATTTTTGAATATACATGGTAGTTAGTAGTGAATTGACCAAGATTCTGCTTTATTATTAAATATTGTTTTAAGATTTTTAATGCTATTCTAATTTAAACAAATATTGAGCGATAGTCAAAAAATATCATCAATTGTAAATCCATGCTAGGGCAAGGCTGATTAAATCGTTAATTTTGAAATTCGAAAAAAAGAAAATACAAGTATGGAAAATACAACAGAAAGAACCGAACTGAGCAGTTTAGGAGAATTTGGATTGATTGATAGATTGAAAAAATTTGCCCATTTAAAAAATACTGATTCGCTATTGGGTATAGGCGACGATGCTGCTGTTATTGATTGCGGCGACCATGTACGTTTAGTTTCTACCGACATGATGGTAGAGGGAATACACTTCGATTTATCATATATGCCTTTAAAACATTTGGGATATAAAGCCGTTGCTACCAATGTTTCAGACATTGCTGCTATGAATGGCAAACCTACCCAATTGACGGTGAGTATTGCAGTAAGTAGCAAATTTTCTTTAGAAGCCATCGAAGAACTTTACAGGGGAATACAAGCAGCATGCGAGGTTTATAATGTAGATTTAGTGGGGGGTGATACTACTTCATCTCGCAGTGGCTTGATGATTAGCATCACAATAATAGGTACAGCAAATAAACAGGATGTGGTATATAGAAGTACAGCCAAAGACAAAGACATTATCTGCGTTACAGGCGACTTGGGCGGTGCATACATGGGTTTACAATTGCTCGAAAGAGAAAAGCAAGTATTTCTGGCAAACCCCAATGCACAGCCGCAGCTAGAGGATAAAGATTATGTAGTACAGCGGCAATTGAAACCTGAAGCCAGAATGGATTTTATCCATGAATTGAAAAATCTTGAAATTCGCCCTACATCTATGATTGATATTTCTGACGGCCTAGCATCTGAACTCATGCACTTGTGTAAAGCTTCGGGACTTGGTGCTAGAATATACGAAGACAAGTTGCCCATAGATAGCCAAACCGAGCAAATTGCCAATGAATTTAATATCTCGACAAACACTTGTATGCTGAACGGTGGCGAAGATTATGAGCTATTATTTACGATATCACAAGACGATTATGCCAAGCTGAGAAACCACCCAGACGTTACCACTATTGGCTATATGCACAGTGCAGACAAGGGAATTCACATGGTTTCTATAGGGCAGCAATTGGTGCCTTTGACCGCTCAAGGTTGGAATCATTTTGAATAATATGCGTCGCTATTTCCACTTATTGCAGGCAGGCTAAAACTATATATTTATGAAATTTGAAGATTACCACATTGCCCCCGAAATTAAAAAAAGTCTTCAAGAACTAGGCTTTAGAAGGCCTACAGATATACAATTTAAAGCCATTCCACCCATATTGAATGGAGAGGATGTATTGGCAATTGCACAAACTGGTACAGGTAAAACGGCTGCTTTTGCAATTCCTGTTTTGCATATATTGCAAGAAAGAAAAAAGGCACAGAACATAGACCATATTCAATGTTTGGTCATGGTACCCACCCACGAGCTGGCCATTCAAATAGGTGAAGTATTTACACAATTAGCGAAATACACCAATCTTAAAATTTATAGTTTGTATGGAGGTATAGACCAAGCCCCACAAATTGCAGCATTAGCAGCAGGGATAGATTTATTGATTGCTACACCAGGTAGAATGTTTGACTTAATCAAACAAGGGCATTTGAAAATTACTAAAGTTGAAATGTTGATTCTCGACGAGGCAGATCACATGCTGGATTTAGGCTTTATCAACGATATTCATGATGTGATTAAATTTTTACACCGCAAGCATCAAACCTTATTTTTTTCTGCTACTATCAATACCGAAATCAAAGATTTGGCCTATTCATTGGTTCGTAATGCCATTCGTATCCAAATTTCGCCTAAAGATCCAGTCTCTAAAAACATCAATCACTCGGTAGCTTTTATAGCCATGGACGACAAACGTTTTTTTCTAGAACGTATCATCAAAGAGCAACCTGACTGTAAAATGCTGGTATTTGTGCGTACCAAAGTACGTGCAGAACGTGTAGCCAAAGCCATGGAGCGTGTAGGCATAGCAACCGTAACCATACATGGGGGTAAAGAGCAAGACGATAGGATAGGGGCAATGCAACAATTTAAAACGGGCGAAATAAAAATATTAATCGCCACCGATGTTTCAGCCCGAGGTATTGATATTGCCAAAGTAGAATATGTAATTAATTACGATTTGCCCGACAAAGCTGAAAACTATGTGCATCGTGTAGGCCGCACAGGGCGTGGCGATGCTAGAGGTATAGCCATTTCTTTTTGTAGTGAAGAAGAGCGAGAAGTACTAGCCGAAATTCAAACATTTTTGGGCAAAGAAATTAAGGTATTAGACATCTCTAAAGAAACGTATTTTGAAACCAAAGACCTTACCGACGACCATACCAATGATTGGCGAGCATTGATGAAAGAAGCTGAAAAAGAGTCGCAACCTGTTGTTAAAAAATATACAAGTAGTAAAGGCAAAAAAAGAAAATAAGAGTTTGATTATTTTTAAAAAAAAATCCACCAAGTAAAACTCAATGGATTTTAAAACTAAAAGTTTTATTGTCGGGGTGGCCGGATTTGAACCGACGACCTCCAGCACCCCATGCTGACGCGATACCGGGCTACGCTACACCCCGAACTATTTAAGGTTTGCAAATATAAGGGAATATTTAATTCTCCCAAATCATTTTTTACCACAACTATTGAAATCTAGTTCTTAAAATTTAATACCTGTATAACTAAATGGCGTAATCTTTTTCAATTCTTCTTTCACCACAGCACTTACTTCTAAGCCTTCTATAAAATCTACCAATCTTGCTTGGGTTATTTTCTCGTTTTTTCTAGTCAATTCTTTCAATTTTTCATAAGGCTCTGGGTATCCTTCCCTACGTAGCACTGTCTGTATGCCTTCTGCTACTACTGCCCAGTTATCTTCTAAATCTTGATGAATAGCATCTGCATTTAATTTCAATTTTTCTAAACCCTTAATCAATGATTTTAGCCCAATAAAACTATGTGCTATAGGTACCCCTACATTACGTAGCACGGTAGAATCCGTAAGGTCTCTTTGCAATCTAGAGATGGGTAGCTTTGCTGAAAGGTGTTCAAAAATAGCATTTGCCATTCCTAGATTGCCCTCTGAGTTTTCAAAATCTATAGGGTTCACCTTATGCGGCATGGCCGACGAGCCTATCTCGCCTTCTTTAATATTTTGTTTAAAATATTCCATGGAAATATACTGCCAAAAATCCCTATCCAAATCTATCAGTATGGTATTGATTCTTTTTAAATTGTCAAATAGTGCTGCAAGCTGGTCGTAGTGCTCTATTTGGGTGGTATATTGGCTGCGATGTAGTTTAAATCCAGCTACAAATTGATTGGCAAATTTTGCCCAATCAATAGCAGGATAGGCTACGTGATGGGCATTGAAGTTGCCCGTAGCCCCACCAAACTTAGCTGTGTAAGGTATGGTATTTAGCAAATCCATTTGCTTTTCTATACGCTCATGAAATACCAAAATTTCTTTACCCAATTTTGTGGGCGATGCAGGCTGTCCATGGGTTTTTGCAAGCATAGGAACATCTTTCCATTCTTTTGCAAAGCTCGCCAATTGCACTTGAATTAATACCAACAGAGGAATCAATTCTTCTGTTACGGCATCTTTAATCAATAGCGGAATGGCTGTATTATTGATGTCTTGAGAGGTGAGCCCGAAATGTATAAATTCAGCATAGGTACTCAAGTTCAGTAGCGTAAATTTTTCTTTAATAAAATATTCAACAGCCTTTACATCGTGATTTGTTCTTTTCTCAATTTCTTTGATGCGCAAGGCATCTGCTGTTGAAAAATTAGTATAAATAAGCCTTAAATCTTCAAAATGGTTTTTGGGAAATGCAGCCAATTGCGGTAGCGGTATTTCGCACAAGGCTATAAAATATTCTACCTCTACCAAAACCCTATATTTTATCAATCCAAATTCAGAAAAGTATTGTGCCAAATTTTTTACCTGTCTTCTATATCTCCCATCAATAGGCGATATGGCACTTAGTTCATTCAATTCCATGCTTACAATTTTAATTTTTAAAATGTAAAAATACAGACTTTATTCCAATACTTGCTATTGAAATATTCCACTGCATTTGTAAGGTTAGATTCTATTTTTATTTTGTTAAGCCATAAAATAACCTATTTTTGTAGGCATTTAAATTTTCAATTATTAGAATATCATGAGCGTATTAGTAAATAAAAATTCAAAAGTAATTGTTCAAGGCTTTACAGGAACAGAAGGGTCATTTCACGCAGGTCAAATGATAGAGTACGGTACCAACCTTGTTGGCGGTGTTACCCCGGGCAAAGGAGGTTCTACTCATTTGGACAAACCAGTATTCAATACCGTAAAAGAAGCAGTAGATAAAACAGGAGCCAATGTTTCTATCATATTTGTACCACCAGCATTTGCAGCCGATGCCATTATGGAAGCAGCCGATGCAGGCATAGGAGTGATTATTTGTATCACAGAAGGTATTCCTGTAAAAGACATGATTGCTGCAAAAGAATACATCAGCACCAAACATACTACATTGATTGGGCCTAATTGCCCAGGAGTAATCACCCCAGGCGAGGCAAAAGTAGGCATCATGCCAGGCTTTGTATTTAAAAAAGGCAGAATAGGTATTGTGTCTAAATCGGGTACGCTTACTTACGAAGCAGCAGACCAAGTAGTAAAAGCCGGGTTGGGAATCTCTACAGCCATAGGTATAGGTGGCGACCCTATTATTGGTACTACCACCAAAGAAGCAGTTCAACTTTTGATGGCCGATCCTGAGACAGATGCCATCATTATGATAGGTGAAATAGGTGGTAATCTAGAGGCCGATGCTGCACGCTGGATCAAAGCAAATGGAACAAAACCTGTTGTAGGTTTTATTGCTGGGCAAACAGCCCCGGCAGGTCGCCGTATGGGTCATGCAGGAGCAATAGTAGGAGGCAAAGACGATACAGCAGAAGCCAAAATGAAAATCATGGCAGATTGTGGTATTCACGTGGTCATCTCTCCAGCACTTATTGGCGACACTATGCTAAAGGCATTGGAAGCTAAATTAGTTTAAGTTTATATTATTGTATATAAAAAAAGACTCCACAATTATGGAGTCTTTTTTTATGAATGAGCTGCACTATAAGTGTATTTTTACACATTTTTTTAGGTATTCTTAATACACTATATATAAAAGTGATTATTATTTAGATGCTAATATCAGTTATATTTTATTCTTTGTGTGCAAGCTATTTAAGGAATGTAAAAAATGCTTATAAACATCCAGTTTTAGAGTGGTAAAAAAACACCAAAATATTTTAACCCATAAAAACTACCTAAACAAAATATAAAATCACCATTGTTTGATGATATAATAAACGAATTTTAAAAATCTATTTTAAACATTAAAAATTAAATCTATGGCAAATTATTTCAATACTCTTTCATTAAGAGAAAAATTAAACCAATTAGGCGTATGCGAATTCATGGATAGCAGTGAATTTTCGGATGGAGTTGCGGCTTTAAAAGGCAAAAAAATAGTGATTGTAGGTTGCGGTGCACAAGGCTTGAACCAAGGCTTGAACCTTAGAGATTCTGGATTAGATATCGCTTACGCCTTGAGAAAAGATGCCATTGACAGCAAAAGACAATCTTGGAAAAATGCGTCGGATAATGGTTTCAAAGTAGGTACTTACGAAGAATTGATTCCTTCTGCCGACCTAGTGATTAACCTTACGCCAGATAAGCAACATACAGCAGTAGTATCGGCTGTGATGCCGTTGATGAAAAAGAATTCTACTTTATCTTATTCTCATGGATTCAACATTGTAGAAGAAGGAATGCAAATTCGTAAAGACATCACCGTTATCATGGTGGCTCCTAAATCGCCTGGTTCAGAAGTAAGAGAAGAATACAAAAGGGGCTTCGGCGTACCTACTTTGATAGCCGTACACCCAGAAAATGACCCAGAAGGTAAAGGTTGGGATTATGCCATGGCCTATTGCGTAGGTACAGGCGGTCACCGTGCTGGGGTATTGAAATCTTCATTTGTGGCAGAGGTAAAATCAGATTTGATGGGCGAGCAAACCATTCTTTGTGGTTTGTTGCAAACGGGTTCTATCCTTTGTTTCGACAAAATGGTAGAGAAAGGAATTGACAAAAGTTATGCTTCCAAATTGGTTCAATACGGCTGGGAAGTAATCACCGAATCGTTGAAACATGGCGGTATCACTGGTATGATGGATCGCTTAACCAATCCTGCAAAAGTAAAAGCATTCGAACTTTCTGAAGAATTGAAAGAAATCATGCGTCCACTTTTCGAGAAACATCAAGACGATATCATGAGTGGTGAATTTTCCTCTACCATGATGGCTGATTGGGCCGCAGATGATAAAAATCTATTGACATGGCGTGCAGCAACTGCAAACACTGCATTTGAAAAAACACCAGCAGGCGATATGAAAATAGCTGAACAAGAGTATTATGACAATGGTTTGCTTATGGTTGCTATGGTAAGGGCTGGTGTAGAGCTGGCTTTTGAAACTATGGTAGCGGCTGGTATCATTGAAGAATCGGCTTACTACGAGTCTTTGCACGAAACACCTTTGATTGCCAATACCATTGCTCGTAAAAAATTATTTGAAATGAACAGGGTAATTTCCGATACTGCCGAGTATGGCTGTTATTTATTTGACCATGCGTGCAAGCCTCTATTGGCCGACTTTATGAAGAAAATAGATACCGATGTAATAGGTAAAAACTTCAATGCTGGTAAAGACAATGGTGTAGATAATAAATTGCTCATCAACATCAACGAAATTATCCGTTACCACCCAATTGAAGAAGTAGGTGCAGAGTTACGTGATGCTATGACAAGTATGAAACAAATTAGTTTAGGGTAATTTTTTTTCAGTTTGTTACATTTATCAAAAAGGTTCATTCCATTTGCTGGGATGAACCTTTTTATTTGACAACATATTTTACAGTATATTTTTGGGTTGTTCTTTACATTTATTTCATTCAATAACTCTACTGATTTTTTTAGTTACAACACAAATCAAAAACACCAATTTGGTTGAAATAGCAACTACTTTTTATTTATATTAGAACTCATTTTTATTTTTTTTAATTGCAATAACATTGAATTACGAACAAGTTTTAAGCTACATGTACAGTAGTTTGCCCATGTTTCATAGGGTAGGGGCGGCGGCACTTAAGCCAGGGTTGCAAAATACCATTGCACTTTGCAATGCCGTTGGCAATCCACAGCATCAATTCAAAACCATACATATTGCTGGTACCAATGGTAAGGGAAGTAGCTCGCACCTACTTGCAGCCATATTGC
>JAAFID010000170.1 GCA_013297765.1 Cytophagales bacterium
CTGTTTCTTCTTTGCGTTTGGCTGGTTTGTTACTGGGCGTTTTTTGGTATCTTCTCCATCGGCAAGCACTATACCTGCTTCTGATAGGATACTTTCGTAGGTGTAGATGGCGACATCAAACCTTAGCCCTATGGCTATAGCATCCGATGGGCGGGCATCCACTTCAATTTTTTTGACCCCATCCGAGCATACTATTTTGCCGTAAAAAACACCTTCTTTCAAGCCTGAAATAATAATTTCCTCCACATTGAAATTAAAACCAGCGGCAAACGATTTGAACAAATCGTGGGTCATAGGCCGGTTGGGTACTATTTTCTCAATTTCAATGGCAATCGCTTGTGCCTCGAACATGCCTATGATAATGGGTAATCGTCTTTGCCCATCTTGCTCGCCAAGAACAAGTGCAAATGAACCAGACTGTGATTGGCTAGACGATAACCCAAGAATTTCTAATTTAATTTTCTCCACAAAACTGCTTTTAATTGATATAGTTTTTGGCTGCAGCAGCTAGTTTCGGCACTATGTCGAACAAATCGCCACAAATACCATAGTCGGCAGCCTTAAAAAACGGAGCTTCTGGATCTTTATTGATGGCTACAATTATTTTTGAAGAATTGACACCCGCCAAGTGTTGTATTGCACCAGATATTCCGATGGCAATATACAAATTTGGACTCACCTTTACACCTGTCTGCCCCACATGTTCATGATGTGGTCTCCAATCCATATCTGATACGGGTTTCGAGCATCCTGTACCTGCATGCATGGCTTTGGCTAGGTCTAGCAATATGCCCCAATTTTCTGGGCCTTTCATTCCCCTACCGCCAGATACCACAATATCTGCTTCGGTAAGCAATATATCGCCAGTAGCTTTTTGAATTTCCTTTGAAACAATTTTAAAATCTACTTCATTTGTGGTAGGCACAAAACTTTCGATAGTTGCTTTGTCGCTTGTAGTCGTTGCCGTGTAGGCATTTTTTGCAATAGAAATAACCTTAATAGCAGCAGTAAGTTGTATTTGTGCAAAAGCTTTTCCTGTGTAA
This sequence comes from Cytophagales bacterium, assembly GCA_013297765.1. GTDB lineage: Bacteria > Bacteroidota > Bacteroidia > Cytophagales > Cytophagaceae > REBA01. The sequence continues at coordinate 1,044 of JAAFID010000170.1, forward strand.
ATGGCACGTTTTACTTGAAATCCTTCGGTCAAATTTGGTAGTTCCAAAACGTTGGTAGCTACACCAGCTTTGAGTTTGGTCGCTATGCGAGATACCATAGCATCGGCGGTAGATGATTTGGGAAGTGCTATTACCTCTATATTTTCTTTTTGTACCAATTCTGCAATAGCCGAGGAGTAGGGCATTGCAGCAGCTTGGGTGTATTTTGTGTCGCTCACTTGATATACTTTTTGTATGCCATAGTTGCCAAGTTTTTCCAGCACTTCTACTGCCGTATTTTCAAATACTATGGCAACAGCATGCGTACCTTGTAGTCTGGCCAAGGCACCAGAGTAGCCTGCTGCCTCGAACGAACTTTTTTTGATAATTCCTTCTTCTGTTTCTATATAAATTAATACTGACATATTGAATACGATTTAAGTGTGGGAAATGGAGTTAAATAATTTTTGCTTCGTTACGTAGCAAATCAAACAATTGCTCTGGTGTAGCTGGGTCTATCATTTTGCAAGCACCTTTGGGTTTGGGCGTTTCAAAATTTAACAATTTTACTACCTCTTCGCTTGCAACAGGCTCTAGCACGGCAAGGGGTTTTGATTTTGCCGACATGATACCACGCATATTGGGAATTTTCCACTCGGCAATAGGCTCTTGACAGCCTGCTACAAAAGGAAAGTTGCATTCTACTACTTCTTTTCCACCTTCGATTTCTTTAGACATGGTAGCAGTAGTTCCATTTATCTCTAATTTCATAATAGGGGAAATGGATGGCAAACCCAGCAATTCTGCTACCATTCCATGCACCATTCCGCCATTAAAATCTATAGATTCTCTGCCCATCAAAATCAAATCGTAAGTATTGGATTTAGCAACAGCGGCAATTTGTTCGGCTACAAAATTAGCATCTTTGGGAAATGCGTTTACCCTTATGGCATCGTCTGCCCCTATGGCCAGTGCCTTTCTGATGGTAGGCTCTGTGTCTGCCTCGCCAACATTGATTACTGTTACGCTGCCGCCGCCAGCCTCTCTAAGGTCTATCGCCTTTGAGAGAGCGTATTCGTCGTACGGCCCTATAATGTACTGCACGCCAGCATTATTGAATTTGGTATTGTTGTCGGTGAATGAAATTTTTGAAGTAGTATCAGGCACGTGACTTATGCAAACAAGTATTTTCATATAAGAATAAAATTTGTAAAAAATGAATCAATTGTGAACTGTCGCTAGGGCATCAATTGTGGTTAGTTGGGCACAAATGAACGTCTGTAGAATACATTGTCTTAAACTAAAAATATATAATGATGTTTCAAAAAAAATATTTATTTATTCCAATTATTTCTTAAAATTTTAATGTGAGATTTTTGAGTTAAATTATTGACAAGGTAAAAGCTAATCGAATTAAAACTAAAGATAGCCTCTTCTGAATATTCTTAGATACACATCTGTCCTGATACTAATGGAGCTAGAGGTGTTGGTTTGGTCAATAAAAGGTTATTATAGGGTGAATGAGCGAAGGGCTATTTTTTTAAGACAAAACTTATTTCTAATTATTAAAATTTCCATTTGTGCGATTTATATGATTTAATATCCATTGAATTATATCATTACAATTCCAATGCAATTTTTCACATTCTTCGAGTATGTCTTCATTAAACCCTATACTATGTATATTTGATTTATGTCTTATTGAACCATTTATTATATGGAGAATATTTAAAGCTGTAAGTTTTTTTTCTTGTTCATTCATGTTATTATCTATTTTATAGAATGTGGATCTATGACTTGTAAGCCACTAATATTTTTAAAGTCACCAAGGTTGCGAGTTATTAATGTGAGGTCATACACTACTGCTGTAGCTGCAATGATGGCATCAGGGAGTTTAATTTTATTTGCTTTGCGTATATCAGCAGTTTTAAATTTGATGGATTTTTCCAATTCAATTATAAATGTGCTGGATATAAAATTATGAAGTACTTCTAAATCTCTTTCATTTGGAGCTTTCCAACAAAGAAGTTCAATTTCTGTAATAGCTGAGATATATGGTGGATTTTCTTTTATTGATTCATCAATGAATTTCTCAGCGGCAATGGGAAATTGCTGTTGCAAGTAATAAATAGCAGTATTAGTATCCCATAGATATTTTATTCCCATTCGTTGCGAAGCTGGTTAAGTTGGGTATCAATATCTGCGATGGACTGCTTGGACATCGCTCCTTTGTAACTCTTCAACCCATTGGTGGGTGTAGGAGTTTTCTCTTTACGAACACGTATAAGTTGTAAAAGCTCCAAATCTTCTAGTAGCCTCATCGCTTTATCGTTTATTATGTCAATTGTTATGGTCTGTATCATGATTATTTTTTAAATAATTGCTTACTTTCCTATCAAATAGTATTTTAAATCAATTAAACTAGCCTTAGAATTCCTGACTTTATCAATATTTTTTCCCTAATTTTTAAACTTATCAAAGTTAATTTATTTAACCTTTCGTCACGCAAAATAATATTTAAAAACTTCTTCTATACCAAGAAAAAATCATGTAATCGGATTTTTTACTTTATGTATTGTAGATTTGTTTTCCCCCAAATTAAACCCTCTTACACTTATCACGTCTAATGGCGAACGCACATCGTTATATTTTTGGAAGATAAAGAACTTTTAGAGAAATTTTTGAATCCGGATAGTCGCAACTATGCCTATAACCTGCTGGTGCGTAAGTATCAGCAAAAGGTGTATTGGCATATCCGCAAGATGGTAATAGACCATGACGATGCCAATGATGTGACGCAGGAGGTTTTTATTAAAATATGGAAATCGCTAGAAAATTTCAGAAGCGACGCACAACTATTCACCTGGATATACCGAATTGCTACCAACGAATGTTTGAATTTTTTGGCAAAGAAAAGAAGACGGTATTTTTTGCCGATAGGCGATGTAGAGGGCGGATTGGCTAGCAAACTAGAAACCTCAGATATGATTGGCGGCGACGAAATACAGCTAAAACTACAACAAGCCATATTAAAACTACCCGAAAAACAAAGGCTGGTGTTTAATATGAAATACTACGACGAGCTTACTTACGAGCAAATGTCAGCAGTGCTAGGTACATCGGTGGGGGCGTTGAAGGCTTCGTATCACTTGGCAACGAAGAAAATTGAAGAATTTGTAAAACAAGATTAAACCTTTGTCAAATGAACGCATCTAAACAATAATGAAAATGAATAATGACAATCCAAATAAAACACCTTTGACACTTAGCGATATTCCCAAAAAGAATATTTACCAAGTGCCTGATGGGTATTTTGAAAAATTGCCTTATCAAATTCAACAAAAAACCTCGGCTGTACCTAGCACCCACTCGACATTGGCTTGGTGGCGGTACAAGTTGGCTATCGGAGCGGTTGGTTTTTCGGCGGTGGCGATGCTGGTAATCTATTTTATAATATTAAAACCGACACCTTCAACAACACCCAGTAATACGGTAAGTGAGTTGCCCAAAATCAAAAACAATATAGCTACACATAAAGCGGATACTGTTGTTAAAGAGGAAGGTATAGAAAACAAAAAAACAAATTCGCTAAATCATAATTTAGAATCAGTTGAAAAAACAGTAGCTATAAAAGATACAGCAAGCCCAATGAAATCAGACGAAGTAGTGAAAACTAATGCTGTAACATTGATAGCAAAATTGGACAAACAAGCGATTGCAGATTATTTGAAATCAGAAAATATAGAAGAGTATGAATGGGAAGAAGTAAGCGTAAAATTGTAAATGATAAAAACATGAAGATTCCCAAATTAATATTTATAATATGTTGCTACATCCTCGCCACTATTGGCGTGGCGGTGGGGCAAGACCGTGCAGCAAAGAAAGAAGAAATACAGCAAGCAAAAATGGCTTTTATAGCTGAAAAAATAACTTTACTACCAGAGCAAGAACAAAAGTTTTGGCCTGTGTACAACGATTATACCGATAGAAAAAAAGCGATTCGTAAAGCTATACGCCTATTAAAAATGGTTGAGTTTGCCAATGCCACTACCGACGAGGCGTTGAAGGCTGATATAGATAAAATGTTTGGGTTAAAACAAGAAGAACTAAATTTGGAAAAAGAATATTATGGTAAATTTTTGAAAATACTTTCTGCACGCCAAACCGTGGAATTGGTAAAGGCAGAGCGTGCATTTATTAAAATTTTATATAAAAAATTAGAGGACGAATAGCCTTTGAAGCCTATTTTTTCTTCAAGCTATCGTTATTTGATTTTCTTTTGAATGGAAATCCTTATTTTTGAAAACTGCTAACTGCACCAAACCAGCAATTCGATAGGTTTTGCTTGGATTTGGAAGAAAATCACAGAAAGTATTGATACTGTGTACTAGGTTAGTATTCTTCGATTATTAAATTTATTATTCATGAAAATATCTTATCAGTGGTTAAAGCACCACATCGCTTTGGAAGAAACCCCTGAACACATTGCTGACCTACTTACCAGAGCAGGGCTAGAGGTAGAGAAGGTAGAAACATTTGACACCATCAAAGGCGGACTTCAAGGCATTGTGATTGGTCACGTGCTTACTTGCGACAAACACCCAGATGCTGATAAGCTGTCCATCACTTCTGTCGCTATCGGCAATGGTGCGATTGTGCCGATTGTTTGTGGAGCTCCTAATGTTGCTGCGGGTCAAAAAGTATTAGTGGCTACTGTAGGTGCTACACTTTATCCATTGTCGGGAGAGGCTTTTAAGATTAGCAAAGCAAAAATACGTGGAGTAGTTTCAGAAGGAATGATATGTGCTGAAGACGAGATAGGACTAGGCAAATCGCATGATGGAATTATGGTTTTAGATACCGAATTGCCAGAAGGCACTCCCGCTGCGGCATTTTTCAACATCGCTACCGATGCTGTTTTTGAAATAGGATTGACCCCCAACAGAGCCGATGCTGCCTCGCATCTTGGCGTAGCTAGAGATTTAAAAGTATTACTTAACAAGCCAATTAAAAACTGGGATGTTGCTTTATTTCCTGAAAAAATAAGCACAATGGATGTGCAGGTAAGTGTTGAAAATACTACTGTCTGCCCTAGATATTGTGGGCTTACCATAGATGGGCTTACAGTTGCACCATCGCCAAAGTGGTTACAAAATGCCCTAAAGTCAATCGGTGTAGCACCTATCAACAATGTAGTAGATGCTACAAACTATATTTTGCACGACTTAGGCCAACCTTTACATGCCTTTGATTTGGCAAAAATTGAAGGCCAAAAAATAGTGGTTAAAAATGCTGCCGAGGGCATTACTTTCACTACGCTAGACGGTGTAGAACGCAAACTTTCTGCAAGTGATTTGATGATATGCGATGCTGTAAAACCAATGTGCATAGCTGGTGTTTTCGGTGGTAAAGATTCTGGAGTGAGCAATGAAACAACTGCCATATTTTTAGAGAGTGCTTATTTTTCTCCCGATGCGGTGAGAAAGTCTTCTTTAACACATGGTCTCAAGACCGATGCTTCCTTCCGTTTTGAACGTGGCACAGACCCCAATATGCCACTGATTGCCTTGAAAAAAGCCGCCATGTTGATACAGGAAATTGCAGGTGGAAACATTAAAGGCTTGGTTGATTTGTATCCTCAAACTATTGGAAATTTTGAAGTAGCAACTTCATACCAACGCATCAATAAATTGATAGGAAAAGACATTGAAAAAGAATTCGTTCAAAAAACTTTGACTGCGCTTGATATCGCAATATTGAGCGATAATGAAGGTGAATTGTTGCTCTCTGTGCCACCCTACAGAGTAGATGTGCAGCGGGAAGCAGACATTACAGAGGAGATATTGAGAATATACGGCTACGACAATATTGAACTGGGTGATAGCATTTATGCGGGTTATGTAGCCCCATTTGCAGAAAATAATAGCGACAAAATTCA
>JAAFID010000171.1 GCA_013297765.1 Cytophagales bacterium
AGATTGCACAATTTAATCACTTTGTTGTAAAATTTGCCAGTTATTGATGGTAATAGATTTTCTCCTGAGCCGGAACCAAAAAATATATTTTGTGTGTTATCTGGAGTTAGCTTTTTGAAAGCTGTGCCACACAGTTTTTCAAAATGATGTCCTAGTTTATTTCTACCAGCATTTGTAGCAAGTGTTAATAAAGAAGAGCAAAGCAAAATAACATAAAGTGTTTGACTTACAGTTAGATTTTCTTTTAAGGAAATGTCATTATTTGTTACAAGAAAGGGGTAGTCATCTCCAAAATTTAACTGCCTAGCTTTAAGAAAATCGAAATAAGAATTTATTTTTGATGAAATTTTATCTCTAAAGGCTGAATTATCGTTAGTTTCGTCAAAAACTTCATCTTCAATCATATATTCTGTTGAAGATAATGCACCTATGAGTTCATTAATTTCATCTGATTCCGCAACATCCTCAACTGCTGCCAAAGGGTTATTAGAATTCTCATCTAATAATCTATCTGTTATTTGTTCCTCACTAATTTTGCCTTCTTGTGAGATGAAGCAGAAGAATTCAATATGGTCGGCCCAATGATTAGGTTCGGAATTTAATTTAGGTAGACTAAGGTCTAAATATTTTAAGTATACCATAGCCACTATATTGTTTCTTTTTCTCTAATTTTTTTTGTGATTGTTCTACTAATAAGTTCAGCAGAGTCTATAATTTCATCAGCAACCTTTTTATCATTCTTATCAGGATTAGAACTTCTATGAACTATTTTTTGAACTTCAACAAGATTTTGTAGAGCTTTTGTAAGATATAATCTGATATTTTCATCCGCTAAATCCGTGAGTTCTGAGGCCTCTTTTAAGTTTTTTTCTCCACTAATAAATGAATCTCTTGCTTCAATATTTTGGATTACTTTATTTAAAACTCTTAAATTTCTATTATCACCAATTCTTGTTTTTCCATTTGAAAGTTTTTGATAAAGCCACTCTGTTACTTCTTTTAATCTTTCTAGGCTTACATTTTCAAAAGGAGTTTCAGACTCCATATCAATTCCCATAAATCCAGCAATTGCTGAATGCATAGTTATAGCATCGGTAATTAATGAAATGTCAAAGTTTTCTTCATCAAGGTCGGGTATGTTGTAATATTTTCTGCTTTGAATAATTTCAAAAGCTTTATATCCAGTAAGAAGTCTTCTTACATATGGGGCTTTACTTCCAATCTCTTTTGCTAAGTCTTTGTAAACCGAAATGTTTTTAATTGGTTTCTGTTGATAAAGATGATTTAAGTATCTAGCTTTTGAGATTACAGGCCATTGCTTTACTCCTGTAACATGTCTAAATGCTAAATAATTTTCTACCTCACGTCTTTCATTTACAATATAAACCCAAAGTTTTTCGGGAATATTGTTCTTAGCTTTTGCATCATTTGATAAACTTTCAACTGCCTTAGGGCTAATTGTTGCTAAGCCTGAATTAGAGAGTAATTTAATAGCTGCTAATCTTCGATTTCCTTCAATAACAATATAGTTTTGATTGTCAGGAATAACAATTATTGGTTCACCTGAAAAAAAACCGTTTTCAGAAATTGAGGCCATTAAATCAATTAGTGTTGCATCTGAAAGCATCCAATTTAGAACATCCTTATCGCTTGCTCCTTTTAATCTTTCAGGCAGTCTCGGATTGATATGGTCTAACTTCAAATTTTGAATATCAACTTCAATAAATTTTGTTTTTTCTATCATTCTTTTCTGAAATATTGTTTTTAAATATACCTTAAAATCTCTGTAATAATATTTTTTCTATTATTGATTTCATTAAGGTAAATAAATAGTGCGACTATGCTATTTATATAAGTTTACTCTTTAAAACATCTTATAAATCTGAAAATATCCATCATATTCCTCCTTTTATTCATATAACTAAACTGCTACATTATTCTCTCTTAAAGCGTCGTTGAGCGAGGTTTTCAAATCTGTACTTGGTTTTCTTTTGCCTATGATGATGGCACAAGGCACGTGAAACTCTCCTGCTGGGAACTTTTTAGCGTACGAACCCGGAATTACCACCGAACGCTCAGGAACGTAGCCTTTGTATTCGATGGGCTCAGCACCTGTTACGTCAATCACTTTTGAACTACCAGTAAGGCATACATTAGCACCCAATACCGCTTCCTTGCCTACCCTCACTCCTTCTACTATAATACATCTAGAACCTATAAACGCCCCATCTTCAATGATAACGGGTGCTGCTTGCACTGGCTCTAGAACACCGCCTATACCTACCCCACCGCTCAAGTGAACGTGTTTGCCTATTTGGGCACAGCTTCCCACGGTAGCCCAAGTATCTACCATGGTTCCCTCATCTACATAAGCCCCTATATTTACATACGAAGGCATCAAAATAGTGCCCTTACTCAAATATGCTCCATATCTAGCTACTGCCGGTGGAACCACTCTTACCCCTAGTTTTTCATAATCTCTTTTCAGTTCCATTTTGTCAAAATACTCAAATGGACCAGCCTCTAACACTTTCATTTTCTGAATGGGGAAATATAAAATCACGGCTTTTTTAATCCACTCATTTACTTGCCAACCATCGCCCACAGGCTCTGCAACACGCAAACGTCCTTTGTCTAATTCTTCAATAATATTTTTGATAGCAGCAATAGTTGCAGAATCTTCCAATAGTTTTCTATCGTTCCAGGCGTTTTCAATTAGTTCTCTCATGGTAGTTTTTCAAATTTTCAAGGTCAAAAATATGGAAGTTTTTAATGGTATAAAATTTATTTTTCAAAATGAATCTAGATTACTATAAAAAATAAAATAGTGCTATTCTAAAAATAAATTTAGGTAAGACTAAAATATTGCTTAATTTGTATTCAAAAAAGAAAAAAATAATATGCCGTGCTAAGTTTTGCTGAAGAAAATTACCTCAAGACCATTTACCACATCTCTTTGAAGGACAAAAAGGGAATTGCGACCAATGCTATTTCAGAAGTATTGAAAACAAAACCTTCGTCTGTAACAGATATGCTGAAAAAATTATCTAATAAAAAGATGATACAGCATGTGAAATATTATGGCGTAAACCTGACCGATAAGGGCAAAAAAGAGGCTTTAACCATTGTGCGAAAACATCGACTGTGGGAAGTTTTTTTGGTAGATAAGCTTAAATTTAATTGGGACGAAGTACATGAAATTGCCGAACAATTGGAACATATTCAATCCAAATTATTGATAGAAAAGTTAGATGAATTTTTAGGTTTTCCTACTGTTGACCCACATGGGGACCCCATACCCGACGCTCTTGGAGAGATTCAAGTAAAAGCACAGATACCACTCTCAGAAGCTGGCATCAAAGCTCATGTTGTGGTAGTAGGCTTGAAGGAAACTTCGCCTGCATTTCTTAAATACTTAGACAAATCGGGTATATACATAGGATGCAAAATTAAAATAGTAGATAAAGTGGAGTTTGATGGCTCGATGGAAATAACACTAGAAAACAAAAAAAACATGACTATTTCAGAAGTAGTGGCAACCAACATTTTGATTACAGAATAACATGAAAATTTATATAACTACCATTTTTACTTTTTTATGCATTGCTGCTATTATCAGTTGTAAGGAAGCAACAAGAACGAATGGTTCAAAATTAAAAATTGTGACCACCACCTCCATTATTGCAGATGGTGTAAGGCAAATTGTAGGCGATTCTGCAGAGGTGGTTTCATTGATGGGTGCAGGCATAGACCCACATCTTTACAAAGCTTCACAAGGTGATGTTGCAAAATTATCCAATGCCGATGTGATTGTTTACAATGGACTACACCTAGAAGGCAAAATGACAACTGTGCTAGAAAAAATGGCTAAAAATAAAGTGGTAATTGCTATGAGCGATGGACTTAAAACCGAACAATTGATAGTAACCAATGCATCTGCCAAAACCCTTGACCCGCATATATGGTTCGATGCAATGCTATGGAAGCAAGCGATGCAACACGTGGGCTATGCGTTGGCAAAAGTAGATACCATACATCGTGATTTTTATATTTCAAATACAAAAAAATATTGTTTGGAATTGGCACAACTTCATGAATGGACGATGACTGAAATTAGCAAAATTCCCACCCAGCAAAGATTAATCATTACCGCCCACGATGCATTTAGTTACTACGGTAGAACTTACCATATTGAGGTCAAAGGCTTGCAAGGGATTTCTACCTTGTCAGACTTTGGGTTGAATGACATCACTTCCCTCGTAAACTTGATTGTATCTAGAAATATAAAATCTGTATTTGTAGAAACTTCGGTGTCGCCTAAGTCAATTGAGGCTTTGGTAGAGGGCTGCAAAGCCAAAAACCATCAAGTCTCCATAGGCGGTTCATTATATTCCGATGCTTTGGGTGATTTTCAATCTGACCAAGGAACCTACATTGGAATGTTTCAATACAACACTACCACCATTGTAAATTCATTGCATTAATATGATTCACCAACACACAAAGTCGCCAGTATTGGAGGTGCACGATCTTACGGTAAGCTATCATAAAAAACCTGTATTGTGGAGTGTAGATTTTACGCTGCCTTCAGGTATTTTGGCAGGAATTATTGGCCCGAACGGTGCAGGCAAATCTACCCTTATTAAGGCCATCATGGGGCTGTTGCCAATTAGTGCAGGCTATGTAAAAATGTTTGACCAAAACATAGATCAAATAAGACCACGAGTAAGCTATGTACCCCAGCGAGAGTCTGTCGATTGGGATTTTCCCACCAATGCAATTGACGTGGTGCTAATGGGCAGATACCATCAAATAGGTATGTTCAAATCGCCCCGAAAAGCCGATATAGATGCAGCAATGGAAGCCCTAAAGCAAGTAAAAATGGAGGGATTTGCACATAGGCAAATAGCCCAGCTATCGGGTGGGCAACAGCAAAGGGTTTTTCTTGCAAGGGCATTGGCACAAGATGCCGATTTGTATTTTATGGACGAGCCATTTGCGGGCGTTGATGCCGCTACAGAAGCAACTATTATTGAAGTGCTACGCAAAATGGTTACCCAAGGAAAAACCATCATTGTAGTACACCACGATTTGCAAAGTGTGAAAGCATATTTTGACTGGGTGCTTTTACTAAACATGCACTTAGTGGCCAGTGGACCTACTGCAAAAGTATTCACCGAGGAATTATTACAAAAAACTTATGGTGGCAAATTAAGCTTACTTTCCAAAATTGGCGACCTAGTGCAGCGACAAGAATTTCCGAATCGTGAACAAACTTTAGGATTGTGATGAACGATTTTATAGATTTTATTTTTCTTACCAATAGCAATGTACGCAATGTAGTCATTGGTATTGTGCTCATTTGCTGTAGTGCAGCCATTGTAGGTTGTTTTACTTTTCTGCGCAAACGTGCTTTGCTAGGCGATGCGGTGGCTCATGCGACATTGCCAGGTGTGTGCATGGGGTTTCTACTTTCAGGGTCAAAGAATCCTTTCTTTATTTTGATTGGTGCATTTGCAACGGGGCTATTATCTATTTATGCGGTAGATTACATAACCCGAAATTCTAAAATTAAAGCCGACACCTCATTGGCATTGGTACTTACTTCATTTTTTGGTGTTGGAATTTTGTTGCTAACAGCCATACAGCACAGTGGCAATGCCGCACAAGGTGGGCTTGATGGTTTTCTTTTTGGCAAAGTTGCGGCATTAATGAGCAACGATTTGTGGGTTTTTGGCATTACTGCCATTGTAGTAATTATTATTTCGTTTGTTTTTTTTAAAGAATTTTTACTCATTTCCTTCGACCCTACCTTTGCAAAGTCCATAGGTATGCCAGTAGTGGCAATTGAGTTTTTACTTACCACCATTACGGTATTGGCAGTAGTCATCGGTATTCAGGCGGTAGGTGTTATACTCATGGCCGCAATGCTCATCACCCCCGCAGCTACTGCCCGATTCTGGACCGACAAATTAAAAACCATGATTGCAATTGCTATATTGTTTAGTGTGGTAAGCGGCATTGGTGGAGCATATATTTCCTATGTTACCCCTACCCTTCCTACTGGACCTTGTATGGTAATACTAATGAGTTCTATCGCCTTAATTTCTTTTTTAGCTGCTCCTAGAAAAGGTTTGCTTGCCAAATTGAAATTGCAGCATGACAATAGAAATAGAATTTTAGAAGAAAATATTCTTAAAGCCTTATTTCAAATGGGCGAAAATACACATAATTACGAATCCTATATTTCAAAGCTTGACATTTCCGAGAAAAGAATTTTCAATAAAGGACAATTGAAAAATGGACTGAAAAGATTGCAAAGAAAAGGATATTTACAGCAAAAGAATCAGCAATGGAAATTGACTACACAAGGCAAAAACAAAGGGCAGCGCATTACCCGACTGCACCGTTTGTGGGAAATGTATTTGACTACTTATTTGCAGCTTTCGCCCGACCATGTGCATGACGATGCCGAGACTATTGAGCACATTATTACACCTGAAATAGAAGAAAAACTGACAGAAATATTAGGCTATCCCACGGTAGATCCTCATCAAATGAAAATTCCTTATAGCGAATAACCATGCAATCCATTTATATCATCATTTTAGGAATATTAGTAGCCAGTAGCTGTGCACTGTTGGGTTGTTTTTTGATGCTTAGAAAAATGGCAATGGTAGGCGATGCCATTTCTCACGCTGTATTGCCAGGAATTGTGGTTGCTTACTTATTTACGGGTTCAAAGGCACAGTTGCCAGTTTTAATAGGTGCAGCTATCACTGGGCTATTGACTACTTTTTTAATAGAATTTCTCAACAAAAAAATCCGCTTGCAAGAAGATGCGGCTATAGGAATTGTATTTACTTGGTTATTTGCCTTGGGCGTAATACTTATTTCCGTATTTGCGGGCAAAATA
>JAAFID010000172.1 GCA_013297765.1 Cytophagales bacterium
GTAAGGCAAGCGACCATGATTTGTTGCGACACGAGTATGGGCATTTATTGCAGTTTGTGCTCTTTTGTATTTTATCTTGTAGTGTTGCTTTTGGGTATATTTTATACCTTTTGGTCATTGGTTTGCCTAGTCTTACTAGTGCCTACTATGCTAGTAAACACCCTGCCTACATTCATCAAAGCTTATACACCGAGAAATTTGCCAATCAATTATCGTATTGGCTTTTCTGTAAAATTGGCAAAGGAAGCGTGTGGAATTTCTTTCAGTATCCGGTTTATTGGCGATAAGTTTTAAGGTAACATCATGCAATAATTTACTTACTTGCCTATAGCTTCTATCACCAAAGGCTGGGGGCTAAAACACAGTATAAAAATAAGTAGCGACAACCAGCCAAGTGCTTTTCTTTTCCAATCCAAAGCAGTTTCATCGGGAGATGGTGGATGGTAAATTCCTAAAAAACGACCCAATATAAACGCAAATACCCACCAACCATCAAACCCATTGAATGATGGAAAGAAATATAATGTAAAATACTGTAATACAAATACAATTACTGCAATCATGACATTAGTAGAAAGTTTTTCAGATACTTTTGAAAATATCAATCCTAAAAACACGATATACAATGGTGCAAAACTCAACATGTCATCCATAGACTGCATTGGATGATAATCAAATGTTTGTTTTAAAAAATCTAATGTCCCTAAAAACACAAATGCTCCAAACAAAATAGGTGCTGTTCGTCGCTGCCATTTGCCACCAATCAATCCATACAAAATATGCCCTCCATCTAGCTGACCTATGGGAAGCAAATTGAGTGCAGTAAAAAACAACGACAAAAAGCCAGCAAACAAAAAGGGATAATGAAATAATTCAAAACGATTAGGTATCCATGATTGGGGATTAGCCACAAATTTTTCAAAAAAATAAAACATCAAATTGGTACCTGTTGATATAACCTGATATTGCTCTTGAGGTGCAAAAGTACGTCCATTTTTAACCGAGTATATGGAATCTTCGGCACGAAGGTGAGCATAAGTGTACACTTTTTCAGCATAATTTTCCCCATACTGCTTGTAATCAGGGTGCACATTGTAAATATAAGAAGGCTCGGGCAAGTGCGTAAAGCCATACCACAATAGGCACATAGCAGCAATAAAACCAGCCAACGGGCCTGCAATACCTACATCGAACACTACTTTTTTAGATTGCATTTGGCTATGAATTCTGATAAAAGCCCCCATAGTGCCAATAGACGGGGCAAATGGGATGTACATGGGAATGTAATAAGGCAGCGAAACTTTCAGTTGATAATATTTTGCTGTAAAATAATGCCCAAACTCGTGCAGTGTAAGTATGCCCAAGAAAGGAATAGAAAACCAAAAGCCATGCAAGTAGGTCTGCCAAACGTTTGCCTCGTGTAGCCCCATCCAATCGGCACCAGCCAAGGTAGTTGTAGCAACTGTGAGCAAAAATAAACCGAGTTGAACCAGAGGAGTTTTAAAAATACTTTTAGACATTGAAAAATAATGTTTGGCTATTTGAATGCAAATATGTAGAATTGCACTCCCAAATTCAAAGACAGTATGAAAATACTGGATTTAAAAAGGGCCCTTAGCTCATTCGGTTAGAGCAACAGACTCATAATCTGTGGGTGGTTGGTTCGATTCCAACAGGGCCCACCAAAAAAAGGACTAATAGCTAAAGCCATTAGTCCTTTTTTTATTGCCAATATATGTAGATGTTTTTTATATATCTTCAAATTAAATTTATTAAGTAGCATACAAAGCTTTGTACATTTTTCTATGTCAAACCTTGTAAATTTCAATAGGCTTCTAAATTATTATTAACGACTTAGGAGTATATAAATTTAAAAATCCATTACCTCGTTACAATTTTAAATGCCATATCTCTGCCTTGCTTTTGAATAATGGCAAGATTAATCCAGCACAAGGCCATTTGTTCTAATAAACTAAATTTGTCGTTTCCACCAAAGTGATAGACATTTTCAAATCCTATTTCCTTTGCCAATTGTGTAGCAACAACAACTGCCTTTTCGCTACTACCTGCAGTGAACATATCAATTCCTTGCCCTTTATAAGTTGGGTTGAGTATATTTTCAAAACCAGTACTGTTGAAACATTTCACAACATTGGAAGTATTACAGTTGGCTAAGATCGCATCGGCTGTGTTATTGAAACCTTCTGGCTTCAAAAATACTCCGTTCATGGTGTCAATGATTATTTTACCAGATACATCACCCAATGATATGGCAGTCTCACTAGCAAATTGTGCTGGCACGGCAATGATAATTACTTCGGCACTTTTTACTGCATTTTCAATTGGATGGGCTGAAATATTAGTGGAATAATTCAACAACTCTTTGCCTTTGAATTCGGCAGTATTTCGTACTCCCAAATATATTTTGTGGCTTGCATCAGCGAGTCTTTTAGCTAGTGCTCCACCTATGTTTCCTGTTCCTATTATGGCTATGTTCATTTCGATTTTATGTTTAAATATGTACTGATGGTATTTCTTTTTATTCAAATAATGTCACAAATCAAGAAAATTTTCAATCCACACTGTTTATTGTTTTAAAATTCATGTCTTAAAAATCCTCCAATATTGCTGGAGTTTACAAAGGTAGCATTTCCCAATTCATTGAAATCTGTGCCTACCCCAATTTGCCATTCTTTCATTTTCAACCCTACTCGTACACGCTGAATGAAATTGTATTGCTCGTTTGATTCCATTGGAAATGCATTTATCAATTCTAATTGGGTGAATAAATTAAAGGTTTCGCTTAATTTGGGTTCAAAGCGTGTGAGCACAAAGATGTCAATATTGGGGTTTTCCAAGGTTTCGCATACCACCCAACTGAAGAATGTAAACTCGTTTTTACGATGAAAATACTGTAAGCCGGCTTTTGGAAAAATATTTTTGTTGTTGAGCTGAGCCACTACTACTGGTGCAAAACCCTTCAAAGCTGGATGGTTGTAGCTGATAGCTTCTGTAAACCCGAAAACTGGCAGATAGCTGGTGGGTGTTTGTCTATAATCTATACTAGCTCTATTGCGATTGAAGAATAGAAACTTGGTATTGGTGCCTTCTTTGTTTTTGAAAAACTTAAAGAACATGATATCAAGGCTTGTTTTCTGGTGTCCGGCAAAAACCTCTACAGGAATTTGAGCTTGTATCTGTGTGAATATTGCATAGAAAAATAGGACGATAATAAGGGTTTTTGGCATATATTTTGTATTTAATTCACGTTAGATTGCTTTCCTGTTTTTATCTCCCGCAGATTGCACAGATTTTCGCAGAATGCTTTGCTGTTTTTATCTCCCGCAGATTGCACAGATTTTCGCAAACTCATTTACTGTTATTCTTTTTATGTTATACCTCTGCAAAATTTGCGTCATCTGCGGGATACAAATTTCTAATATTCCTTTCTTTGAAAGTTTTGATTTTATACATTTATTTAGGTTTCAATTATTCTATTAATTAATGACAGAAAACGAAATTTCTTATATCATCAGAGGCTGTATTTTTGATGTCTATAACAAGCTTGGCCCTGGTTTGCTAGAAAGTGTTTACCAACACATCCTCAAGTATGAATTGGAAAAACATGGACTCAAAGTAAAGATGGAAGTTACATTACCAGTTATTTATGATGATATAAAATTTGACATTGGATTTAGACTCGATTTATTGGTAAATGATAAAGTAATTATTGAACTAAAATCGGTTGAAAACCTAGCAGAAGTGCACCACAAGCAGGTTATTACGTATTTGAAACTCTCTAAACTCAAATTGGGAATACTAGTAAATTTCAACTCTGCGGATATTTCTAGTGCTATTTTTAGAAAGGTCAATAATTTATAAGTTTTATTATCTCCCGCAGATTACACAGATTTTCGCAGACTGCTTTCCTGTTTTTATCTCCCGCAGATTGCACAGATTTTCGCAGACTGGTTTCATGTTTTTGCAAATGGGATACTGATTTTTATATCAAACATCTGCGAAATTTGCGTCATCTGCGGGACAACTATCTGCGAAATTTGCGTCATCAGCGGGACAACTATCTGCGAAATCTGCGGGATAATTATTATCTATTTAAAACTCACTATAGTTTTTACAAACTCCTCAGGCTGCACCACAAAGGACAAATGTGACGTGTTAAATTCCACCACCTTTTTCACAGTACCATTGTCTTTGATCATTTGTTGTTGGAGGGCATACGGCACTGCGTAATCATTTTTGGTGCTGATATAATACTTAGGAATAGCTGCAAACTTGGCTGTCAATGTTACATTGTCGTTCAACGCTTTAGTGGGCTCTGCACGGTGATATTTTACGATCACATCTTTCATATATTGCGGACAATCGGCACAAACTACGGTAGGAAGGGCCTCTTTTTTAATGCTCAAGAGCGAATAATCTTTGTTGAATTCAAATACTTCGATGGGTTTATTGTTCAAAAATTTATTGGTAATCCCCGTTACATTTTCACCGTTCTTGGGCAAATAGGCAGAAACATAGATGAGCTTATCGATTTTGGTTGGATAGTTTTCGGCTACTTGAGAGATAATAACACCAGCCATGCTGTGACCTACCAATATCACCTTACCACTCACTTTGTTGATGGCTTCGCTCACAGTTTTTACGTAATCAATCAAGCCCACACCCACACCATACGTGTTGTCTGCACCATGTGCAGGAAGGTTTATCACTACTACATTGGCATTTTTTGCCAAATCGTTTCTCACAAATCCCCAAGCACTTTCATCGGCCCAAGCACCATGCACCAGTACATAAGTAGGATTTTTGGCTTTGTCTTTTTCCAATTGAGCAATGATTAATTTGGCAGCTTCTGCTCCCGAATTCTGTTGTTGCCCCGTGATTAAATTTCCATCTTGTACTGCAAACGACTCAAACATTGGTGCTACTACAAATTTGTTGTTAGGCATTTTTGCCGCTTCATCTTGTATTCTGAATGGTTGTATTTTTTGTCCTACATAGGCATCGGCATAGTTTTCTTCGTTATTGGCAAAGCCTGTCCACTTTTTACCTTCTACTAGATATTTGCCACTAGGCAATTTTGTTTTTAATAATAGACAAGTACCATGACATATAGCTCCAGTAGGTTTGCCTGTTTGATAAAAATCGACAAAGAATTTTTGCAATTCCACATTGTCTATAAACGTGTACATAGGACCTTGACCACCACATACCAATACTGCTTTGTAGTCATTGGGATTAATGGCAGAAAGTTTAATCGTATTTTTTAGTAATGCCGCTTTGGTTGGATCTTTGAGGAACCCCAACGAGAGATAATCCCATGCAGCATATTTGCTGGCATCTTCGGGGTCGCTAAAACCATCAATTTTGATTTCGCCACCATCAGGACTGGCAATATCTACAGCATATCCAGCATTGGCAAACTCCCAATAAGGATGTGTCAATTCGGCAGCCCAAACGCCAATAGGCCAGCCCGTTTGCTTGTTTATAGAGGGGTTGGAGGCTATTAATAATATCTTACCATTGTTGCCCGCATTGTGTTGAGCAAAGGAAAGATTTGATTGAATCATTACAATAACCAACAATAAAAATAACTTTAGATGTTTCATAAATGTGATATTTTAATTTTTTGTAAAAATAGAATACACAAATATTGAAAGATATATTACCTTTACAATCATACACACTATATATAGTGATACATACATTTTAGATAGTATCAATAAAATCAATACTTACATCTATGCCCGACTTTATATTTAATAGCAAAATCTATTACAATCCAGTTGAATTTGCCATGGACAGAATCGGAGGTACTTGGAAAATGCCCATTCTTTGGCGATTAAAAGACAAGGTGCTTCGGTACGGTGAAATGAAAAAAGATATTCCCCACATTACACATAAAATGCTAACTAGCCAACTGCGTGAGTTGGAAGCAGAGGGTTTTGTAACACGTGAAGTTTTTCCAGTAGTACCGCCAAAGGTCGAATATACCATTACTGACCGAGGCAGAAAAGCCATTACCATCATAGATACCATAAGAAATTACGGACTAGATTTGATGAAAGAATTTGGGGTAGGTGCAGAAAATACAGATAAAAAATGAAGGTGAACCTGCTTTGATAATAAAAAGGTACAAGCGAACGCTTGCACCAGAGGTGTACTTTTGTCCACTAGCGGTTTATATCTTTAATTTTACGACTTTTCAATAACTTTTTTTGTAATAAAAGCAAAAATTCTTCCCATTCGGACATTTGTTCAATCAATTTATTGTCAATTGTTTTAATTGACGTACTTTCTAATTTTAAACTTTTAAAATCATCGTGTTTCGTTAGTTTTATCATAACACTTTCCATTTTAATAATTAGACAAATTTCAAAATTTTAGCAACTAAATTTAATCAAAATTGACAGTTTACTTTCATTATATTTTGTTTGTTTTAAAAAATCAGAGCCCTAGTTCAAGGTTGCCCAAATTGCTGGCGCAAGCGTCCGCTTGTGCCTTTTCAACCTTTCAGCGTCCCGCTGAAGCGAACAAATAAAAAACTTTGTCTTGCCATATATTAGTCGCAAGTACAAAATAAGGTGCAAAAGCAAAATTACCTATTGAATTCTTATATGTGGAATAAAATAACAACGAAAGCGGGACGCTTTGATAATAAAAAGGTACAAGCGGACGCTTGCACCAGAGGGTTGCTGAATATTTTTTTGAGTTCTCTTTTGGAAAAATCTGTCCAGTAAACTTCTAACTCCATTTCTCTATTTCGGAAATTAATTTACTATTTTCAGTCAATCTTCCATTCTGAGAATCTTTTGTAGACTTGTTAATTCTTTTTTGAAACTCTTTCATAGTCATAGGTTTTAATTCAGAATTGTTTTGAGCTTCTTTGTGTAA
>JAAFID010000173.1 GCA_013297765.1 Cytophagales bacterium
AAAATAATCACACAATTATTTAATAATTAATATATTGCATGTTAAAATTACGCTTAGAAGTCCATTGTTAAAAAAGCGTAAAAACTATAAAAATAGATACTTAATTTAATTGCACCCAATTCAAATTTGGCACAATATTACGGCATCATAAACAAGAAAAAAGTATAGTAATTTTGATAAAAAATTTAACAAAAAAGCGAAAAGTAGCGTTTTCGACTTGCAACCCTACATCGCCCAAAAGAAAATTATGGCAAAATCCAATCGCTCCAAGTCACTTTTCCTTTCTTTTTGCTCTTTTTTGTTTCCATCACTTCAATGATTTTTTTCTTAAAGGCAAAACAGGTGGCAACCCGTAAGTCAACTTGTTGAGAAATCTGTTCGTAGGTAATTTTTTGGCCCGTACTCACTAAAAATAAAATATAAAATGCTTTCTCTACCGGAAATTTAAGATTGTGAAAGATGGTATTCGCTGTTGGAGATTCTACCTTTCTGCATGATACACACCTACGAGATTGAACGATGGGTTTGTTAATCAATACAAATCGGTCGGAATTACAAAATTTACAACTGTAACCACTCTTCCATTTCAAATCGGCCAAATAAGTATAACAAGCCTCTTCATTTGGAAATATTTTTTTAAATTCATCAATGCCCACAGTATCTTGCATTACTCGTGCCGCCACCAAGTTTTCGACCTCAAGCTCTAGATGTAGATTATGCTCTTTGAGGAATTTGTTCATTCTATTGATTTCTAAAGTTCGCTCAGCAACTTTTTCCTCTAGTTCTATATTAATTCTATCTTTTAGCAACTGTTTTTCTTTCAATTCTAAAAATAGCATATCGCTATTGTATTGTTTCTCTGCTTCTATTGTTTTGATTCGACTGCCCAAGGCATAAGAAAGTAGCAATAACTCTAAAACACCTAAATTTTGAATGGTAAATGTATTTTTTAAAAACTCTATGCGATTAAAAAACTCAAAATGTGAGGCATAGCCAAGAAAAATGAGTCCAATAGCCAAACCTAGGTAACGGGCAGGCCTGTAACTTTTAGAATGATATAATATCATCACAAAAGGTAGTAAAATGCAAAACATATCTACTACCGAAGAAAATAAAGATGTATTGGTCTTAAATAAATAGGCAAAACCGAATAGCATGAGCCTAATAGCAACCATTGCCAAGGCTACATTTTTTAACTTTCTAAAATTGGTATCTGTAGGAAAAAAAGAATAAATATAAAGCAGCAAAAATATAGTCATGGAAACAAACGGAACCGAATAAACCCAAAATGAGAATCGGTAGTGACCAAATTGAAAAACAGAAAAAAACTTCAATTCTGCCGCTATATAAGCAGCAAACATAAAGGTATATAGAGAATAATAGAGATAGGAGAACTGTCGTAATTGAATAAACAGAATCAAATTGAATATGAAAGCAAAAAGAATAAGCCCAAAAAATAGACCCGATTTGAAATAATTTTGTGGTAAATAATTTATTAAATAAGCGTTTGGGAAAACATAAAAACCTAAGCCCACATCTTCATTTGGTGTTTCTATTTTAAAATAATGCCAAGTACTGGTATCGGTATTGGCAAGTTGAAAAATTATATCAGGAACATTATTGTTTTTTTGCATTTTTTTAGGAACACAAAATCCACCCTGCTCTATCAAATTTTTACCACCCAAATTGGAATTATAATATTTTACTGAGGAATATAATGAGCTAAAGGTGATTGAAAGCGATGTATCCTGTGTCTTTTTCAATTGAAATTTTAGCCAATAAGCAATAATTTTAGGATTTATTATCTGAATACTATCTTTAGGCAAAAAAAATTGATTTGTGCTTGACGACGATATGTATTGAAAAGACTTTACACCAGTTGTGTCTGGCAATATCTGTACGTTTTTTATATAATGCGAATAATGAGGAATACTCTGTGTATAATTGCCTTGATATAAAAAGCCTTGTGCCACAGCGCAATGTGTAAACACCAAAAAAATCAAAGCCCAAAACAAGCCATTCTTTTTGTATAAATTCATAGGCAAAGAGTGAAAGTATTGCAATTTATAAAACAAAAGATATCTATTTACTTCGTCTTCCCACCCAGTGTCATTCCTACGGGCGAGGTTTCGTCTGTGGCTATGTAAATCAATTTGCTTTCATGAGGTTTTAAGGAAATAGAAAGTTCATTTTTCAACCCCAATTTAAGTGCTTTTGATTCATCCCAATCGGTGCAGTTGGCACTTGCTATGCCTACCAAAGATTTTACAGCATAGCTTGCCGACATTTTTTCTTCTTGACGGTTGGTAAAGAGTACTGCCCAAGATTTGTCGTTGTACTTACGTACCAATACTTCTATTTTGTCTGCGGCATTTAAGAAAGGAAAATAACAAGTCAGCTTGTTATTATTAGGCTCAAGAAATTGAAACAAAGCTGTTCTTTCTTTTGGAATGTCGTAAAACAAATCTGAAGTATTGATCACCCCACCCAGCATACCCATCCATAATGCCATAGATTTGGTTTCTGTAGCATTCAATTGGCTGTATTTTTCACGAATAATCATTGCGTCTGGGTCATTTTGCCACCATACATTGTTGATGTGTTGGTTGCCCTTTGTTTCTTCAAACATACTGGTACCACCTTCCCAATTGGGGCGAATGTCTGCCGAAATACGCATGGCATCTGCGTAGCCAACCATAGGGCCAAATGGCGCAATGCAACCCAACCAAAAAGATTCTGGCCCTATTTCTTGACGAATCATGTCGAAAAATTCGGATTGATACTCAAGTGAAGTTTTGCCTGGGGTAAATCTTTTTATGGAATTAGAACTCATGGCTCCATTCAACATAAAATCTGTTTTGAAAAATGTAATTCCCATTTTTTTTAAAGTGCGAAATACATTTCTCAAATGTGCCATTACTTCCGGGTTGCTGGTGTCGAGGCAATAAATTTCTTCGTCCATAGCACCCCATAAGCGGTCTTCGGCATAAAACGCCATTTGGATTAATGGTGACCCGTCGAGGTTGCGGATAATCCAATTGGGGTGTTCTAAATATACTTTGCTTTTATTGCCTACCATATATGGCCCTATCCATATTCCAGCTTTGTAACCATGTTCTACAATTTCTTTTACCGATGCCTGCAAGCCATTGGGAAATCTATGACTTGGTTCTAGCCAATCGCCAGCATGTGGGTGGTAGCCTGCATCTATCTGTATCGTTTGTATATCTACTGGCGGATTCATCTTTTTAAATCCCTGCAAATATTCTGAGAGCATTTTGTCAGTCAAGTGATAGTAAGCATAGTACCACGAACACCAGTGATAAGATTGTGGTTTGTCATTTTTAACACCCATTACTTTGCCTGCTTCTGCCGCCTCGTTTTTCATAGCTTCGAATGCAGAAATATTTTCTGTAAAATAAAAAGTAGGAATATTGGCGGTTGAAATTTTTTCGGTACTTATGCAAGCCTCGACTAGTTTTTTGCCTCCATTTTTTTCGGTAGGCAATATATTGGTATAAGAAATAAATTTTTTGTAATTGCGGGTTGAGATAACCATCGAGGCTCCAGAGTCTGCTATAAGTCCAGTAATACCGCTGCAACTGCTATAATCCATTTTATCTTTTGGCCATTCTTTAATGCCTCCATTTCCCATGATCTGACTTGACGTTCTGTATATTTTACCTGCACCAGTCACTTCACCATCACGTAGTACAGAAATCATTTCGGGTATTGCTGGTAATCCAATAACTTTGATATTTACAGCCAGTGACTTTCCCTCATTCCCAAATTGTAGTTCTACACTCCCTTGTCTTAGCTGGTAGTATATAGTTTTTACATTCCCTTTCTCAGCAATTTTTACGCTAATGGGTTTCAGCGATTGGTTCTCTAATGCAGGATAGCAATTGGTAATTTTAATGGTAGTTCCAACAATATCAAAAGTGCCATCGGGGCGAACTATGGCTTTGATAGATTGTGCTGTGAGAGAATTTTGCATAAAAATCAATGCAAAAAATAAAAATACGTACGTTTTCTTCATGGGATTATTTTGAATGTGTTTGTAACAGTTTGTTATAATAAAAACTGTAATCAAACGAAGCGTTGAAAATTGGGGTCAAAGTTCAGTCTTCAAAAATAACGAATTACTTCAACTAATATCAAAAAATATCAAGCTAGGATAATGTTGCCAGTTCCTCAATAGCCAGCCAAGCCATCAGTCCAGCCCCTATTTCCAGAGCATTTTCATCAATGTTAAATGTGGTGGTATGTACGCCTGAAATTATATTTCGAACTTCATTGCGTGTGCCAAGCCTATAAAAACAAGCATCTAGCACCTGAGTGTAGTACGAAAAATCTTCAGCAGCCATATACAAATCCAAATCCAACACATTTTCCTTGCCCAAATATTGTTCTGCGGCTTGCTGCATGCGGGCGGTTAGCTGTGGTTCATTTTTCAAAAAGGGATAGCCACCCATAATTTCAAATTCGCATTCTCCCCCCATACCTTCGGCTATAGCGGTGGCCATTTTCTTCATTTTGGCATGGGCGTCCTTCCGCCACTCTTCATTGAGGGTGCGGAAAGTACCTTCTATCTTTACTTCGTCAGGAATAATATTGGTTGCACCATTAGCCATCACTTTTCCAAAAGAAAGTACCGCAGGGGTTTTAGGATCGCAATTACGACTGATGATTTGTTGCAATGAAACAATAATGTTGGCCGCTATCAGCACGGGGTCTATCAGCTTGTCGGGCATGGCCGCGTGACCACCTTTGCCTTTTACAGTTAGGTAAAGTTCATCGCAACTCGCCATGTACATTCCCTGTCTGAAACCTACTTTCCCCACAGGAATAGAGGGCATCACATGCTGTCCCAAAATAGCGTTGGGTTTAGGATTCTCTAGGGCATTGGCCTTAATCATAAGCGATGCACCGCCCGGCAATTTCTCTTCGCCAGGCTGAAAGATCAATTTCACCGTGCCTTCAAACTCATTTCTCAATTGGCTTAATATCTTTGCACAGCCCAGCAACGACGAGGTATGTACGTCGTGCCCACAAGCGTGCATTACGCCTATTTTTTTAGATTTGTAGTCGATATCATTGGCCTCAGTAATAGGCAATGCATCCATATCGGCACGAAGTGCGATGGTTTTTTTGGTGGGATTTTTACCAGCAATTAATGCTACGATACCTGTACCAGCAACACCTGTAGTGTGATCTACATTGATTGCTGTGAGAAATTGGGAAACGTATTTGGCAGTTTCAAATTCTTCAAATGAAAGTTCAGGGTTGGCATGCAAATGTCTGCGAACAGCTATAATCTCTGCCGCATTTGATTTTGCAAGTTGTTGTATTTGTGCTTTCAGATTCATGTAAGTGGTATTTTAAAATGATTATATTAAAAAATGCCAATGCTATTTTTGCTCACTCACCTTCTCTCTCAAAATTACTATTTGATCTTGAATAAGAATCGCATTAGGAAAATCCTTTTTTAACAATTGAAGGCTGGCACCCGCATCGACTCTGTTCATAAAATCGCCCACTTTAACACGAAAGGTAGGTTGTTTGTAAATGCTGTAAACAGGCTCCTCGGCTACCAATGCTACTACCTGCTCTTTTATTTTGGCAACTTCCTCGCTGCTGGCACCTGTATAAACCAATATGCGGTAGCCTTGGGCATATTTGAATCTTTTATTTTTCAGTGCCAAAGAATCTAACTTAGCATTCAACTGCCTAGTAACATCTAGCTTTGGGGCAAATGGTTGTTTGGTGATTTGTGCATTGTTAGTGGCTTCGATTTGGTCAACAGCCAAATTGTATTTGGGTCTATAGGCCGACACATCTTCTGCACCTGTTTGTGCCGCACAATGCCTTGTTGTTGCAGCGAGCTGAAACAACAAGGCAAATACAAAAAAAATAGTTTTAGTGCAGTACATAAATCAATTTAATCTATCAAAACACATCTATTGCTTAACACGTCTTCTTCTACAGTTTTAAACTTTACGTCTCTTTTTACCGAGCCATCCAAATACTGTACTGAAACTTTATCATTGCGGTTGGCAACTTTGTTTGAGCGAATTGGCTCTAATTTTGGTGGCTCTTCTGTGGCTACTTCTTGAGAATCGCCACTGCTCAACATCGACTGTGCCTCGGCTTTGTTCTCTTTGTAGTTTTGTTTTGGCTGGCGAATCTGTTTCGATTCCATTACATCATCTTCTTTCTGAACCGGAATTTCTGCACGATAAAGGAACGTAAGTGTTTCGTCGTTTACTTTAGCGATAAGCGATTTGAACAATTGAAATCCTTCAAATTTGTAAATCAACAAAGGATCTTTCTGCTCTAGCACAGCATTCTGAACCGATTGTTTCAAGTCGTCCATATCTCTCAAATGCTCTTTCCATAAGCTGTCGATAATGGTAAGCGTTACTGATTTTTCAATGGCTCTAGAGAGTTCCAAAGATTTCTCATCCAATAATTTTTTTAACGGAGCCACTACATTGATGCCTTTACGTCCATCGGTAAATGGCACTACGATATTTTCTACCGAATTGCCACGGTGATTAAAGAGGTCTCTGAAAATGGGCAAGGTACGTTTTGCCAATTCTTGGGTTTTGCTATGGTAAGCGGCATAAGCCTCTTGGTAGATAAGATTGCACAATACTTCTGGCTTGCTGCTGTTATATGTTGCCTCAGAAATTTGTGTATCTATACCAAATTTCATAATGATTTCTACCTTGAAATCTTCATAGCTAGTACCGTCTTTGTAGCTTTTAGAAAGCAATTCACAAGTGCTATAAAGCATACTCAATATATCCAGTTGTAGTCTTTCGCCA
>JAAFID010000174.1:0-1760 GCA_013297765.1 Cytophagales bacterium
GATGAGGCATGTAGGCATTATATCGATTTGAATACATACCACGATAGCCTTAGAAATAATATGCCTATGTACTGGCATCAAGCTAAGGCCATGTTTTCTGAAGACACTTTAAAAAAACATGGCATAGTTCCCTGGCATGTGTACCTGATGAAGGTGCGGCTAACAGAGGCTTTCAAGCAAAAAGACAAAGCAGCGATACTAAAACTAAGTGCCGACCTAGGCCATTACATAGCCGATGCTCACGTGCCGCTGCATACCACTAACAATTATAATGGGCAGTTTACCGCACAGCACGGCATTCATGGGTTGTGGGAATCTCGCATACCAGAGCTTTATGCCCAGCAATACGATGCATGGGCTGGTGCTGCACAGTACCTTAATGTACCCCAAAAAGACATTTGGGAAACAGTGTATGCCTCGCATCAGTGTCTTGTTAAAGTATTTGCTTTGGAAAAAGAGGCAACCAACGAAATTGCAGAAGATAGAAAATATAGTTTTGAAGAACGCAATGGGCAAACGGTGTGGGTATATTCTAAAGAATTTACGAAACGGTACAATGAAAAACTGAATGGACAAGTAGAGGGTCGATTTCTAGCCTCTATAAAAATGTTAGGCAGTATGTGGTACACCTGCTGGGTCGATGCTGGGCAACCAGATTTGAATAGTTTTGTGACGCAAAAAATGTTCACCCAAATGGAGGAAATTTCACAAAAAGATACTTCGGTAGTGCATGATTGCAATCAGCATTTTCATGAATAAAAAAGCCTTGCAAATAAAATTTTGCAAGGCTTTTTTTATTCCAAAATCAAATCAAAGTTACGCCTCCACAGCAATAACCTCGGTCACTTCTGGAATCATTCTTTTAAGCAAATTTTCTATACCAGCCTTTAGCGTTACTGTTGATGATGGACAACCGCTGCAAGAGCCTTGGAGCGACACTTTCACCACACCGTTATCGAAGGAATCAAAGTAAATAGCACCACCGTCGGACTCTACTGCTGGTTTCACATATTCTTCTAAAATCAATTTTATTTTGCCTACTATTTCGGGTTCGTTTTCATCTATTACTACACTATCAATTTTTATAGCTTCTAGAAATAGAGGCTCTCCACTTTCCAAATAAGATTTGATAAATGATTTGATGATAGGCGAAATCTCGAACCATTCAGCATCTTCGGCTTTGGTGATGGTAACAAAATTAGAGGTAATAAAAACCCTGCGTACAAAATTAAATTTGAACAAATCTCTAGCCATTGGGCAGTTGGTCGTGCTGGCTATGTCGGCGAAGTCCACGCTGCCTTCTGAAAGCAACATTACATCGCAAACAAATTTCATAGACCCTGGATTAGGGTTGGCCTCGGTATATATTTCTATTATTCTTTTTGTGGGTGTAGTTTCCATCATCTTTATTTTTATTCAATATACAAATAATGCTTTTCAATTGCCATTGTAAAAATCAACAGCCCTATGCCAAAGCTGAAAATTTAGTAGCTCTATCTCTCAGTAGAAAATCTACCAATACCAATGCTGCCATTGCTTCAACAATAGGCACAGCTCTTGGCACTACACAAGGGTCATGTCTTCCCTTGCCCGATACGATTACTTTTTCTCCTTTTTCATTGATACTGTCTTGGTCTTTCATAATGGTGGCTACTGGCTTAAAGGCTACTCTGAAATAAATATCTTCCCCATTGGAAATACCGCCTTGCACGCCACCCGAATGGTTGGTAGTAGTATGGGTTTTCCCATTTTCCTTCAGT
>JAAFID010000174.1:1770-6829 GCA_013297765.1 Cytophagales bacterium
AATTTCATAGACCCTGGGTTAGGGTTGGCTTCGGTATATATTTCTATAATTCTTTTGGCAGGTGTCGTTTCCATGATTTTATTTTTTAATTCAATATACAAAAATTGGGTGTTAGTTGCACAATGGCAACAATGCTACTTTAGTGCAGAAAGTTTAGTAGCTCTATCTCTCAACAAGAAATCTACCAATACCAATGCTGCCATGGCCTCTACTATAGGCACTGCCCTAGGCACTACGCAAGGGTCGTGTCTCCCTTTGCCAGATACAATTACTTTTTCACCTTTTTCATTAATACTGTCTTGGTCTTGCATAATGGTTGCCACGGGTTTAAATGCAACTCGAAAATAAATATCCTCACCATTGGAAATACCGCCTTGCACGCCACCCGAATGGTTGGTGGTAGTATGGGTTTTCCCATTTTCAATAACTATTTCATCGTTATGCTGCGAGCCGTACATGGCAACGCCCTCAAAGCCACTTCCATATTCAAAGCCTTTAACAGCATTGATACTAAGCATTGCTTTTCCTAGCTCGGCATGTAACTTGTCAAATACAGGCTCTCCTAGCCCTACAGGGGTACCAGTCACTACACATGAAACTACTCCACCTACACTATCTCTATTCTTTCTGGTCTCGTCTATAAAGTCTATCATCTGCTGTGCTACGGCAGCATCGGGGCAGCGAACTATGTTTTCTTCGGCAAGGGCAATGTTTAATGCTTTGTAATCGGTGGTCAATTTGATTGGTCCAGCTTGTGAAACGTAAGCATTAATTGTAACTCCAAACTTTGCTAAAATAATCTTTGCTACAGCACCAGCGGCTACTCTGGCAAGCGTTTCCCGTGCTGAACTACGTCCACCACCTCTGTAATCTCTAATTCCATATTTCTCAAAATAAGTAAAATCGGCATGCGATGGGCGAAACTGGTCGGCAATATGGGTGTAGTCTTTGCTCCGTTGGTCAGCATTCCAAACCATCATGGCTAGGGGCGTACCAGTCGATTTGCCTTCAAAAACACCAGAGAGGATTTCTATTTTATCTTCCTCTTGACGCTGGGTAGTCAATATAGATTGACCCGGTTTTCTTCTTGCGAGGTCGTGTTGAATTTTAATTTCGTCAATAACTACGCCAGCAGGACAGCCGTCTATCACCACACCTACCGCTCTGCCATGCGACTCGCCAAAGGTGGTAATCTTAAATATTTTTCCGTAAGAATTACTCATTTTATTTCTTTAAAATTATGTATAATGTAATCAAGAGCATCAGTATTATCAGCACGTTTGATACCCATTTCAGCCTAGGATCACTTTCCAAATGCAACACCACATTGCTAGATTTGTTGATGATTTCGTTCCAATCTTTGGCTTCCTCAGTTTCATTGACCTGTAGGTTGATTTCTTTCCCTGCTTCAACAGTAATCTTTGACTTTGGCTTTAGCGTATCTATGGTATTTGTAGCCACATTATAATACACCCATACAAAATAATCTGCAAGATGATATGTACCTACAGCCTTAGGTACAAAGGTATATTGAAAAGATTTAGTACCAATAAAGCTGCTGCCATTACGATACATTTTTTCAGCGACCTGTGGTGCAAAGATATTAAAGTTTTTATTGTCTAAAACGATTGGTGCTGGAATGATGCCCGACAAACCTAGGTGAGACAAGGTGAGCGTAATGTCAAATGCTTTGTGTACTGTAAATTGATTGGTATTTAATTTTTCTTTCATTAAAAATTGTCCTGCTGACCACTGTCCATAAAGATTTTCCGGCAAAGGTTTCGTTTGTATTTTGAGAGGAAGTGTATGTAAAATTATTTCTGTTTCTTTCCTTTTTATCTCCAAAGCCGATTTGAAAATTTTATATTTTAACAGGCGAAATGGAATTGAAGGAATAACATGATGCCCAGTATCTATAGGGCTTATATAGCCTCGATAAAGGATGTAGGTAGTGTTTTTTTTACTAATGGTAGTATCAATAGATATTTCTTTCAAACTACTAATGTCTTCGCTCCACACCCCTGAAGGCTTCGCCAATTGGGCTATTGCCTTTAATTGATCTTTTAAATCTATGAAGTTAAGTTCGGCTTTATTGTCATCGTACACCGTAAGCGACACCGTAATAAGTGTGCTTTCGGTTTGGTACAATTTGATTTTACTGCATTGGATGTTCAATTGGCAGTGTTCCTTTACCTCTTCGTAAATTACTTCTGGGCCAATGTTAGCAGTATTTGCCGTAGCTTTTGCATTGGTAACAAACAATTTTAAGCCTTTGAAAAAATGAGTTTTTTGATTGATGGTAAGACTATAATTTCCTAACTCAAACTCTCCTTTTTTTCTAGGTTTGTAGTATTGTTTGATGATGTAATTTTTTTTGTCTTTAGCATAAGTGGTAGTAGATTTTGTAAAATCTGCTATTTGGGGGAAGCTAGAAACTTGCTTTACTTTTTCGTTCTGCACCAATATAGTGACCACAAATACATCACCCAAGGCCATTCGTGGTGCAGAATATGTGGCTACGGCAGTTGCTTTGTTTTGAGCCTGCAAAACTATTTGCGACAAAAAAACAATGAGAAAACAAAAAGCAAAAACACTTTTAGACATCGGCAACTTCAGGCAATATGATATTCGTTTAAAAAATATTTTCAAAGATAGGTATTCCTATGGAGCATGGTAAAAAAATGTGTGTTTAAAATTGTAATTTAGACCTCTGACAATACCTTTAAACCTTAATTGCAATATGATTTCTAATTTCACCAAAAGTATTCTACTTTTTATCTTTCTGTCGGCAAGTGTTGGCAATATGCTGGCACAAAATAGCGTACTTGAATTTGCAGAAAGCCTACACGATTTTGGGCAAATAAACGAAGCAGAGGGGCCTGTTACTTACGAATTTAATTTTACAAACAAAGGCACTGCTCCCTTAGTGATTAAAGACGTGCAGGCATCATGTGGCTGTACTACACCATCCTATACCAAAGAACCCATTCAACCTGGCAAAAGGGGCAGTATCAAAGCACAATTTGACCCTACCAATAGACCAGGGGTATTTGACAAAACACTTACAGTTACTGCAAATAGCGACCCCGCCATGAGTTTCTTAAAAATTAAAGGATTTGTGATTGCCCGGGTAAAAACCATTATAGACCTATACCCCGACACCGTAGGCAGCCTACGCATGGAATCTAGATTTTTAAATATGGGCAGCATCACTACAAAAGCACCAGTAGTCTCAGAATTTAAAATATACAATGAAGGCAATTCACCCATTACTTTCTCTGCCCCTATTGGGCTGACGGCACATTTAAAATTTGAAATCTTGCCAAAAACATTGCCCGCTAAAACTGCTGGTATCATAAAAATTACTTACGATGCAAAAGTAAAGAAAGACTTTGGACACTTATTCGACAACTTCGTATTGCCTACCAACGACAAGAAAAATCCTAAAAAAGAAATCAGTGTAGTAGCCGTAGTTTCAGAAGATTTTTCTACACTTACCACAGAGCAAAAATTGAATGCCCCTAAAATTACACTTGTCAGCAATAGCATAGAGTTGGGCGAGGTAAAGGCTGGCGAAACTATCGTGAAAGAATTTGAAATCATCAATACAGGCAAATCAGATTTGATGATAAAAAAGGTAAAAGGAACTTGTAGCTGTATCACTGCTGAATCTTCTACCACCGTTGTAAAACCTGGTGAAACTGCAAAAATTAAGGTAAGCTTTAATACCACAGGCCGCAAAGGCGACGAATATAAACCCGTTTACATTTACACCAACGACCATACTAGCCCCGAAACAGTGGTGAATGTGAAGGCTAAGGTGGTGCAGTAGAAAAATAGGGGTGTTAAATATAGCTTCTTAAACAAACCTGCATAAATCTCAAGTAAGCTATTGTAAAAAAGATTTCAAAAAGCCTTTGTTGGCGATAATTTAACATACTTATGAAACAACAATTTATAATATTTCTTTTAATGATATCAACTCCTTCATTTTCGTCGGATAAAATTAATTCCCAAAAAAACGTTGAACAACGAGTATTATCGAACAAGGACACAATAACTAACAAATTGATTATCGAATATCCAATATCATTAGAAAATAATAAAGGTTTTGACTTTTGGGACAACATGCCTTGGCTTACAGCTTCCTTAATTGGAGCGGTGACTCTTTATTTAGGGCACAGACAACTGAAATCGAATGAAAGAACACTCCTTGCACAAATAAATTCAGCAAAAGATATTGCTCGACTCGATTTTAGTAAGACTGTAATTTCTGGCAATAGACAGGAATGGATAAACAAATTACAAGAAAACTTAAGTGAATATATTGCCCGGATAGAGACTTACTGTATTGCATTAGATAGCATAACTGATGATGTACATGAAATTAAAAAGTTAGCCAACGACAATTTGGCGGACATTTTAAAATTAGAAATGAGAATTGTTTTAATGTTAAATTCGGATGAAGACTCTTCAAAAGAACTAATAAGGTTGTTAGGATTGTATGTTCAATGTATTTTTGAAATTGAGATAAGTCAACCTAATGACGTAATAAAACAGAAAATACTTGAAATCACAAAAAAGATTTTAAAGACAGAGTGGGAAAGAGTAAAACGTGGTGAGTAACTAGTAAACTGCCGCCTTTAAAATACGATACAAAATACCACCAATAGCAACTTCTGTCATCTTTAATTATAAAGAATAAAATAACCTTTTTGAAGTAATAGTTCTCTACTCTATCTCTAGCAAAAAATTTCTATTCCCAATATTAAAAACCTATTTTTGCAATCGCTATTTGAGCGGTATTTAAAAGCCAAACACATGAATTTATTAATTGAATCCAAGACGTATAAAGTTTTAACTTTACCCTCAAATTCCATCACATGATACATGCTACTATTCAGCCTTATCTGCCTCAGGTTGTACAATTGATAGAAAAGCATAAAATAAAAAATGCTTATGTATTTGGGTCTGTTATTTCAGACCAATTTAATGAACAAAGCGATATTGATTTTTTGGTAAATCTACAAGAAGGTCTAGACCCTGTGGAAGCTGGTGG
>JAAFID010000175.1 GCA_013297765.1 Cytophagales bacterium
TAGATGTTTTGGAGAAAAGACACACAAAGTAATAAGCCAATTAAACATTGAGATTGGCTCAATTTCCTACCTCAACTTCAAATTTTCCAATTTTTTGGGGGCTACTCCTATGCTTTCCCGTTCGGTTTCCAATTCCTGTTGCAGCACAAACAGGTTGTATTTCCCTCAACCAGTCTGCCATCGCAAATAGGTCTTCACTAAAAACCGATGACAATCATAAACAAGAGGGTCAAACGTAATTTTAAAAAGATCTAATTGCTGCTCATACTTATGTTTTCCTTACATTTTCCCTGAGCTCTGAAGAATTTGTAAAAATACTAAGGGAAATTAAGCACTTATATGCTCACGTACAATAGCAACTGTAAGGGCGAGAAGGGTTTTTAAGGGGCGACTAATAAGACAATCGTGTTAATTTTCTGTTAATAGGGATTCGGCTAAAATAACATTACCATAATAAGTTATACACAGCAAAGTAATCTATAGCAGGTAGTTTTACGATGTATTAAACAAATCACTCATCATTAAAAAATAAACCAATGAAAAATTTTTTACTTAAAATAACATTGATTGGGGGCTTAGTAGCCTCATGGATTGGTGTTCAAGCACAAATATATCCGGGGGCTAATGGTCCAATTAAAGTAATACAGGGTACCAACAGAGCTGGTGTAGGTTCAAAAATTACTGTAAATACATTGTTTGACAAAGATACCATTTACATCTTGAAAAACTATGTACGTGTATCTTGTGGTGCTACGCTCACTATTGAGCCAGGCACTATCATTATGGCTGCAGCCGCTCCTATAGATACTTCTTGTTTAATTATAGAAAAAGGTGCCCAAATTAATGCCAACGGAACTGCCGCTTTACCCATCGTGTTTACATCTGCTAAACAAGTAGGTACTAGAAATCGTGGCGACTGGGGTGGGTTGGTAATCTGTGGAAATGCTGTAAACAACCAAGGTGTTAATGTGCCGCTACCGGGTAATTTTGGCGCATTTCATGGTGGCACCAACAACCATGACAACTCTGGAATGTTAAGATTTGTGAGGGTAGAGTTTGCTGGAATGTATTTGGGATTGGGGGCTACAAATCAAATAGCAGGTATTACCCTAGCATCTGTAGGCAAATGTACCGTATTTAGAAACATTCAAGTTGCACACAGTGGTACAGATTCTTATCATTGGTTAGGCGGCCAAGTAGCAGGAACTAATTTAATATCTTGGAAACCTACAGCTACTGATTTTAAGGCAAATCTAGGATATGGTGGATACAATCAGTTTGGCTTGGCCTATAGAGATTCTGAGATTGCAAGCCACCTTGGGGCAAGTGCATTTAACATCAATGAAATAGATGCAACCCTAGGCGACAATGCACCTAAAACCAATTGCGTGTTTTCAAATTTTGAAGCCTGGGGTCCAGTAAATACTGTTGCTATTACCCGAATAAATCCTTTTTATAGCTCAGGAGCTCAGATTTACAAATATGCTGAAGTTGATTTTTATAATACCTTAATCATTGGTTTTCCCAGC
The DNA here is from genome assembly GCA_013297765.1 of Cytophagales bacterium. Taxonomy (GTDB): domain Bacteria; phylum Bacteroidota; class Bacteroidia; order Cytophagales; family Cytophagaceae; genus REBA01. Next base: position 1,530 of record JAAFID010000175.1, read on the forward strand.
AACATCGCCAAAAATATTGCATCAGGCTTTTTTGTTTATGACACTAAAAATATTGTAAATGATTCTATCAAAATAAGATGCAATGTAGTGGCTGCTTATGGCAACTCTCCTAAAGGGTTGCTTTCTGTTACTGGAAGTTCGTGGGCTCCATTTGCCTCGCCAGAAAACATCTACAATAAATCTGCATACAGAAACACCATTCTTGCCAATATGTTGTTGAATGCTAAAAAAGCACCTTTAAAATACGAGCCTTTGTTTACATTGGTAGCTGATGCTCCAATAGGTATTGGTAGTTCATTTATTACTGCTAGCGTAGTTCCTGCGCTTCCTGTTGCTAACTATCCAAACGGATTTACTTCTGTACCATTTAGAGGTGCATTTGGTGGAACTGATTGGGCTGCTGACTGGTCAGAATATCGTGCTAACCTAATGGTGTACACTGCTGGTTTACCTACTAGAAAAGCAATACAAGAAGATTTCTTGGCCAATGGTACTGCTGCTGCTGGCAACAGCGTATTGTGTATGCCAAACCCAACAGTAGGTGCTACTACTATCAATTTCTCTTTTGATATGGCCACTATTGCTTCGGTAGCTGTAGTAGATATGGCTGGCACTAGCTTGTACGCTGTTGATGCTAATTTCAACCAAGGGGTAAACACTGTAGATTTCGATGCAGCTAATCTTGCTGCTGGTACTTACTTGGTAAAAGTATCTGCAAACGGAGCTTTATTGAAAACTGGCAAATTGCAAGTAGTAAGATAATTTTTTAATTAGATAATTTGTAAAGCACCAACCAAGAAGGTTGGTGCTTTGCACTTATATAGCCTTTATCAAGAGTGTGTATGATTTATTAATATTTTGGTAATATCCCATTTACACCTAAGGGATATTGGAGAGTTAATTTTGATTTTAGATATTACCTATTTTATTAAATTATTATGAAATGTTTTAATATTATTTTTTTAGTTGTATTCATTTTATTTTTATATTCCTGTAAAAAAGAGGATTTTGACCCATCTAGATATGATAAATTAAAATATGTGGCCACCATTTATCAAAAAGCTACTGAACTAAATGCAACTATAGATGGTGAGGCCTGGCAGGCGGTAGGCAAAGCGGTGGTAGATTCGGCAAGTATCGAAATTTCAGGTCAGGCAGCAGGCAAAAAGATATATTTTAAAATAGAGAATTTCAAAATACAAACTGTTTTTAAAATCAACCAAGGGCTTGATTCTGCTACTATTAAAAAATCAAGTAGCACAGCAACATTGACAGTAGGCGACCCCGAGGCTAGTATTGTAACTATAACCCGCCTCGATACTGTAAACAAACAAATAGAAGGTACTTTTGAATTGGCATTGGAGAATACTTCTAAAGAAAAAACTACTGCAACCAAAGGGTATTTTAAAATCGACTATTCAGAGGTTTTTATGAAAGCCAACTTTAATGGTACACAACCATGGCAGGCAGATACGGTATGGACAAAAATAGATTCGACCAAAGACCCATTGGTGATAACTATGTATGGTAAAAATATATTGAGCGATACTACCATAAGTATCGCCATGATACTTACTCAATCTAGCAGAACCTCGTTCAAAGAAACACAGCTACCCACAGCTAAAGTAAGCAGCAGCACAAAGATGTTGAGCAACAGGACAGGTGGGGAATTAAAAATAATTACCAACAATCCCAATCTAAAAATAATAACGGGTACATTTTATTTTCAATTGGCAACATTTGATGCTGTAGAGTCTGGAAGATTTTCGGTAAGCTATTAGTCTTATGCAGGTAGAAATGCGTAGAGGATTCTCTAGGTTTATAGAACTGATACATTTAGCAGGCGATTTGCTGCTGTTGAATGCCGCCTTTATTATTGCTTACATCGTAAAGTTTGATAAAGCGTTGCTACAAGAGGTAAACGATCATTATTTTATACTTCATGTCTTTTTCAATATACTATGGATAGTATTGGTGATGGTGTTGAATACCTACAATACAGATAGAGTTACAAAATGGGAGAAAATCATTTGGAATATTTTTAAATCTGTAGGTTTACATATTTTGCTGGTAGTAGGTTTTATTTTTAGTATCAAAGGTTTTTACTATTCTCGTGGTCAGCTAGCCATAGCGTATTTGCTGTTTACTGTATTATTGCTATGCTGGCGAATGCTGTTTGTTTGGTTATTGCGACTGTACCGCAAGGCTGGCATGAACTACCGCAACATCATCATTATTGGTGCTGGGTCGGCTGGAAATAGAATATACAATTACTTTGTATCAGACAATACTCATGGCTATGTAGTCAAAGGTTTTTTTGATGACAACCCCGATATGGCACTGAAAAAAGAGTTGATTTTGGGCATGGAATGGGAGGTAGAAAACTATATTAAAAAAGAAAAAGTAGATGAGATGTATTGTGCACTGCCTTTTACAGCAGTAAGAAAAATACGTAGTTTGATGGTACTTGCAGATAACAATTTGATTCGATTTAAAATAGTACCTGACTTTAGAAGTTTTTTCAATAAAAAAGTAAACGTAGAAAACTATAATGGAGTGCCTGTTTTTTCTATTCGCAAAGAACCTTTGGAAAATGTATTTCACCGAATAGTGAAACGTACTTTTGATATTGGTTTTTCTTTTTTAGTACTCATCCCTTTCTTATGTTTCATTGTACCCATTGTGGGGGTATTGATAAAGCTATCGTCTAGTGGGCCTGTCTTTTTTATGCAAAAGCGAAGTGGCAGGGATAATAAAGAATTTGTTTGTATCAAATTTCGCACTATGGAATTGAATAATGATGCAGATACCGCACAGGCCTCGAAGAAAGATGCCCGAATAACGAAAATTGGTAAATTTTTAAGAAAAACCAATATGGATGAACTGCCTCAGTTTCTAAATGTGCTGATAGGAAATATGTCGGTAGTAGGGCCACGCCCCCACATGATCAAACACACGATAGAATATGCCCACATTATTGACAAGTTTATGGTACGGCAGTTGGTAAAGCCAGGTATTACCGGACTAGCACAGGTAAATGGGTTTAGAGGCGCTACCGAAACACCTAGAAAAATGATTAGAAGGGTACGGTATGACCTATGGTATGTAGAAAACTGGAGCTTGTTGCTAGATTTAAAAATCATATTGCTTACCGTTTACAATATGTTTAAAGGAGAAGAAAATGCTTACTAAACTACACATTATGAAAAAATATTTTACACTATTATTGCTCTCGTTGATGGGTAGCACTATTGTTTGTGCTCAAGAAGCCGATTCTGCGGCTGTGTTAAGCACTAAATTTTATGTCAGGGGGTGTTTTACGAACACGATTAATCCCTCTATTTATAAAAATTACTACCAATATGGGTATGGTGGGGGAGTGGGGGTAAGTTTAATTTTGCTAAATAATTTGCAACTACAGCTCAATGCAGACCTTATCAACCTTAGGTTTGATATAGAAAAATTTGCCAATACCAATAGTGCCTATAAAACTACAGATTTGGAAAGTTTTGACCCTTTGTATTTTTCTCTAAGTCCAGAACTAAAGTATATGCCCAACATTTCAGCATTGGTAAAACCCTATGTAAACATTGGGCTAAAGGTATTGTGCGGTGCTCAAGATGGTACGATAAGCAAAATAGACAAACAAAATAATACCACACTTATTTTGCGAAATGCCATAGGGTATAGATTTGTGCCTTTGATTGGGCTAGGCTCAGAAATTGTTATTTCTAGGCAAGTAAATGTATTTATAGAGGGTAGCTATCAATTTGAAATATTAGAAAATAATAAGCCTGTGGATCCATTTTTCCAATTTGCCAAACCTGAAAATTTGAATCTGAATTTTATACAAATTAATATGGGGCTGGCCTTCAAGTTTTACAAAAGCAAGGAGTAATTTGTAATAAATAGCTAATAAAAAGCTAGATGTAAAAATTAGCCACTAGCAAAATACTAGTGGCTATTTAAAAAATAACATTAAATGCCAAATACTTTTTTATAAAAGCCTACCAATTTTTTTTCTTCTATTTCCCACGACAATTCTTTCAAAACCCTTTGGTAGCCATACTCTCCCATCCTTATACGCTCTTCTTCGTAGTTTAGCAGTTGTATTATTTTATGGGCAAAATCTTGGGTATCGTGATGCTTAGCATAAAGCGAGGCTTCTTGTGCAGAAACTCTTCCTTCTTTCAAATCGAACTGTACGATAGGTTTTTTTAGCGACATGTATTCCATTATTTTATTCATGGTAGAGATGTCGTTCATGGCATTAGGCGTATCGGAGTTTACGCACACATCGGCAGTGTTTAGTATGTCTAGCATTAGCTCGTCGCTAACCCTGCCATAGAAATCTACCATATCATTGACCCCCATATCTATTGCCAATTGTTTAATTTCAGCAAGGTGAGTACCACCGCCCACGATGGCAAACTGTACATCGCTTCTACTATTTTTGATGTTTTTTGCTACTTCCATCAACAAATCTAAACCCTCTTGTGGGCCAATGACACCTAGGTAACCTATCAAATAGCGTTTCCCCTTCTTGTAGTCTGCAATTGGTGCTTGCACTTTCATTTTTTCTAACTTAGGGCCGCTTCTTACCACCGTTATTTTATTGGCATCCTTACCACCTCTTTCTATCCCTATTTTCTTGTACGATTCGTTGGTAGCTATGCAGTAGTCGGCTACTTTGAAAGTAATTTTCTCAAACAAAATCATGAGTTTGTAAAAGAAATTTTTCTTCCCAAATTTTGCCAAATACAATTCTGGGTTTACATCATGATGATCGAAAACATATTTTACGTTCAGCAATTTGAATGGTAATGCCGTAAGAAATATAAGATCAGGAGGATTGCAGCCATGAATCACATGAAAGCGTTTTTTCAAATAAATCATAGTGGTATAAAAAAACTCCCAAAAAATAGCTGCTCCATATTCCATCAAATAACCTACAGGTCCACTGCCTTCTGTGGGCAAAGGATGACGATATATATCAATCCCGTTGATACATTCAAAAGTTTTATTATAGCCCTTCATTTTCGGGCAAATGACAGAGATGTATGCCCCCTGTGCTTTTAATGTATTGGCTTCTTGCCAAACTCTTCTATCAAAAGGAGCGGGCAAATTCTCAATAATGATTAAAATATGTTTGCCATTAAATGCTTTTTCTGGCAAACTGATAGTTTCATTTTGGGTATGTCTAGGTATTATTTCTACATGGCCAAAGCCTTTGTGAATTGTGCCTCCCGTGAATTTCCTAATTG
>JAAFID010000176.1 GCA_013297765.1 Cytophagales bacterium
CCCAGCATTGGCGGTGCCGTAAGGGTAGCCGTTGCTGGCTGTGCTGGCATACAGCCGTTTTGGTCACGTAGGTATAGGTTATAGTCGCCTCGTTTTAGGCTCGTAAACTCGCTACCAGCTTGAAAATTCACATTGTCTAGCGAATAGCTGTAGTTGCCTGTACCGCCTGTGCCTGCTATTTGCAGGTGGCCATCGGTGCCATTATAGCAAGAAACGCCATAGCCATTGTAGTCGCTAACGGTATAAGCAGGTGTTTTAAACGCTATTTTCTCGGCAGGTTGGGTGATGGTGAGGGGAAGTTCTAGGGAGCAGATTTCAAATACTTTTCCTTTGCTGTCTTTTACGCTGTTGTAAACTTTTAGAAGGTAGTTGCCTTCATCTAAATTAGCAAAAACGCTTTTCTTACCAGTGGCGGGGTGGTCAAATATAGGGATGGTGGCAGTAGAGGCTAGGTTGCGCAATGCCAGGTAATATGTACCATAATACCCAGTAATATCCCCCACTTCTACAGAGCCATTTTTTGAACCTCGACATAGAATATTATTTACCTGCACCTTGGCTGCGGATGGTGGTGGGGCATACACCTCAAATTCTTTTGTTGGTGTTGGCTCCATCCTTATATTTCCGTCATTGATGTGGTAGCGGAATTTTACTTTCCGCACGTAATCCCATTCATCCCAGTAGTCGAAGTCTGGCACAGGAATATTAAGGATGCTGCCTGTTTGGTTGGGGATTACTGTCCATACGGTATCTGGGCCACTAGGTGATTGCTTGTATATAGGAATTCGACCAGACCCACAGTCTCTTATTCCATATCTATCTGGTTCGGGAGCTATTGATTCACCACTATTCCCACATAAGCTTGGATTAGAACAAACACAGTAGTAAGCGAATTTAGTTATGGTTTGATTATCTAGGTTCTGCTCCCAGACTACGTTTTGGTAAAGGGTATCAATAGTTGCAAGTATTCCAGTCAATTTTAATGGTTGAGCAGCACATAGATTATTAGTAGTATCGCCTGTTTTTTCGATGGAAAGGGGGTAGGGTAACCAATAGTACTCGAATTTAGCACTATACCATCTGTTAGTTGTATAAATAGTAACGGTTTCATGTTGCCCTGGTAATAGTTTATTTAAATATAAATCAACTGAATTTCCCTTTTCTTCTACCCTGTCATCTTTTTTTTCTCTTCGAATTCCTACAGCCCCGTAACATTTTTCTTGGAATTCACAATCTTTGGCAGATTCTGAACCGCTTCCGTTGCCATTCCAGCCAGTATCACATAATTTTTGAAAACCTTGAATGGTAAATGCAATAGGTTGATTTAATTGATGTTCATAAGAGTAAAAACCACGCCCACCGCTATATCCTTTGTTGCCTTTGTAGCAAGTACCTCCATAATTTAGGTTTATTCGGTAGTCGTCAATACCTCCGTACAGTTCTACCACACGCACGCTTAACATCACCTTTTGTGCAAAAGATGCAGACCAGCATAACAAACATAGTGTTGTTAGAAAAAATATTGTTTGTCTCATTATTACTGGATATTTACATCTAATACAGTAGTGATATTATTGTCGTCTGGCAATGGTTCTCCAGTAGTAAAAATGGATTTAGCATTGTTCATCCCATCTTTTTCTATCCGAAACCAGTACTGTCTAGGCTCATAATTTTCAAAGATTACCGTACCAGCACTATCGGTATTTTTATTTAAAAAGTCAAAATATTGATTGGTGACATAAGAATTGTTTTTGTCATATTCCCAGGGATAAGATAAGTAATAGTTCATAGCAACGTTTGTGTAATCTTTTGCCCTGATATCTTTTACATAATCATCGTTTCTCAGATACATCTTAACCTTGGCGTTGATTACTGGTTTTCCATTGTTGTAAACATTGATTTGAACTCTCACGGGGGTGGTGGATAGTACAGATGAAACTTTAGCACTATAATTAATAAAATTATCAGCAACGGTGGTGCGTTCGTAGTTAGGCGATATTTTATATGTTTTATATCTTAAGTTATTTAAGTTACCTAAATTTATCCTAAACCAATAGCTATTGTTATCTGGTTGTGGGCTATTCTTTGTTATATAATATTTACCATCTTCTATTAATCCTGTCTTTATTGGATTTTTATTTGCTAAAAAATCTAGTTCGTTGTTAAATAGATTAATATTTGCTTTCTCAGAAATAGGCATACCTAAGTCAGACTCTTTAGTTGCACTTACATAGTAAAAATATTTTATGTCTTTCTCTTTTTTACATCCTAATAGAAAAAAAAGCAAAAGGAAGAAGCTATATGAGATGATTCTTTTCATAGTGGACAAAATTAAATGTTAAAGATACTCATCTATAGGGTGTATTGCAAGGGAGTATAAAATATTAGAATGCTATTTTTCTTTATCTTAATTTATCTCAAGGAAATTCATCTGTAAATCCAGAAGGGAAATAGTCATAGTAACTGGTGGAATCAATTGTAGTTGTGCGGCTAGGTTTTTTCTGATAAACCATTTTTTTTATTTTAGGAAGGTCAGGGTCTGTTAAGTCTGCGGAACTTGCGATAGCTTTAAAAAAAATCATTTTTTGTTTTTGTAGGTCGTATGTGAAAAATAAATCACTTGCCCAATCTGTCCCTATATGAGAGCCTGTTTCTCTAATTATCAAATTACCATCTTTCTCAATAATATTTATAGTTCCATTAAGCCCTTCTGTAAATTGGTTTAATAATCTACTTGTTCCACAAATCAATTTATATACATTAGGCTTAATTTGAACAAATAACAACAAAATTCTAAATTTACTTTTAGACGCAAATTTAGAATTCATTTTTTGTCGTTTTTCATATCTTTGTTTAATTGAAACCGAAAAATCTGGCAATAAATCCCTATTTAAGTTTATATTTAAAAGCTCTTTTTCAAAATAATAGTCGTTCAAATTTATTGAATCAAGCATATTTGGTTCTACTATTATGTTATTAATTTGAATGTTTTTTAATTTTTTAGAAAAGTTTTGTTTTAGCCAATTGTTGACCTCACTACTTTTCTGAGCAAGTAATGATTGAGACAACAATAAAAGAATCCAGATTATTTTTCTCATTTATTTACAGCTTTTAAGTTTGTCTTTCACTTTTGCTAATAAGGTTAGCTTTTTATCTTTGTTAGTATCGGAAGCGTTTACTTTATTCATAACACCATTAAAATTATCCAAGTCTGCTTGCTGATTGCACCCATTTTTTTCAAAAAATGCACAAGCAGACATTGCCGCCATTTCTACATTATCAGAAAGTAATTTTGGTTCATCCTTGAAATTTAGAGGATTAATTCCTTTTTGAAAGCAATACAAATATATTTTCTCATAATTTTCTTTCCATGTTAAGTGGATAAAGCCTCTTCCCATATAACCATCATAAGCTGCTAGGGCTATGGCCTCATCGTCATTAGCATATTCATCTGGGTCGTCACACATTTCTTGCCTTTTACCTGTGTAATTTTTTTTACAATCGCCTTCCTCTGTGGGGCATTTAGCTTTGTCATCTGTTTTAAAAGAATAACATTTTTTACATAAGTTAAAACGTATGTTGCAGCTACTATAATTCAAATCTTCTTTTAAATATCCTTTATCCTTAAAGGCTCCTATTTCCACGCCAATTTGAGCCAAAAAATGTGCTATTCTGTTAGTTGTATTTATTTGAAAGTAGTTCATATATTTGTTTAAATGGGGTAAAGACTCTTTTTTAAATTCATCATCTCCATTTGGAAATATACATTCTAGTAATTCTAATGTAATTAATTGTTTCCTCCCCATCAACCATTTCTCCAAACTATCTTTTTTACTCTCCGCCTCTTTGTCGGTGAGGGTAAGGGTGAAGAGCACCTTGTCTGTTTGGTTTTTATCGAAGAACTGGAAGGTGGCTTTGGTTTTGTCGTCTTTGCTGTACACCAGTTGGTAGTCTTCGGGCTTGCTAAAGCTGGGGTTGGTGGCAACGCTGTGGGCAAACTGTAGCTTGGTGTAGGTGGTTTTGTCTAGTTTTATGTTTTCGCCTGCAAGTGTCGCAGGGGTGGTGGGTGCGGTACGCAGCAGTATCTTTTCTTTGCTTGCCGCCTTGGCTTTGATATAGTTCAGCATCGCCAGCAGGTCTTTGCTTTGGTCGCCTGTGGTGGCAGGTACGGTGGGGCAGGCTATGAGTTTTTCTTTCAGCAGCTTTGCCCTCCACAGCATAGCACGGTTGGGGTCTAGCGACACTGCACCCTCGCCTTTGGTTTGTATCGTTTTGTTCAGCTCGCTTACAATTGCCTTCTTGCAGTCATGGCTCATGTCGCTTCGGGGGTAAAAAAAGTCTACAAACAACTCTTGGTCGTGCAACGTTTTATTGTCTTTGAGCACATCTGCACGGTGAATCTTTACATAGGTCATCAGATTGATGTGTAAGTTCAAGTTGTCGGTATTTTGGTTTTGGTCTTGTAGGTATCGGTATATCTTGTCCACTTTTACCGACTGTATTTTTCTAAATGTCTTTTGCACCTCCACCCCAGCTTCTTCTCCTGGTTTCAGGGTATATTCGAGCCAGCAGTAACCAACATACATCAAGGTTCTCTTGCCTGCATTGTCCAATACCCGAAGCTCAGCATCTATCTGTGTGCTGGTCTGTGGTTTGTATATTGCATTCCTAGGGTTGTCACCTTTGTAAAAATAGCTTATCGGCGTCTCCTCTGTTGTTGCTTGGTTTACAAATTTCAGCAAATCGGCCATCATTACTTTTTCCCAAGGCTCCGTATCGGCTAGGGATTGATGGGTAAGCAGCAGCACTAAAACGTGGAGAATACTAATCTTTTTTAGCAATAATTTCATTGAGTTTCTTTTCGGTAAAAGTCTTTATTTGCGTTTTTAAATCTTCTGTCTCCTTGTTGTTTAATTTATCTAATGCATATTTTTTTAATATAGCAGCTCCCTCTTTTTTGAAATCTTCAACAAGTGAAGCCAACGTTGCTCCATCGGGAACTTGGTATTGGCTAAGCCACGATAATTGATTCTGAATGTTTTTGAATACAATAATAGCCTCAAATCTTTGCGTAGATAGGGTATGCAATGATTTAGTCAATGTGGTGTTGAAAACATTGGAAGGTGCATTAAGTATTACAGATTCAGAGACCATATTGTCTTCGCTGGCGTCCACTTCTACTTGTTCCAAATACATCTCATCTTCGGCACTTGTGGTATAGACTGCCGTTTCAAATTCCATTTTAAGTTTTTCAAATTTTTCATCATTTTCAGTAACCAATTTGGATTGGTTGCTACTGTCTTTGGCCAAGGTTAGGTACTTCTCTTTAATGACAGCTAAAAACATTTCCCTCAACTTATCTACCCCCTCTACTGCTCCTCCTCCTCCCTCTTTAATCATCCCCACCGCATCTTTTATCAATCCCTTACCTTTTTCTATCAATGCTTTGCCACCTTCTAAATCTCCATTGGCTATGAGTTGCTTGCCTTTCTCGATTTGCTCTTTGCCTTGCTGTAGCAGTTGCTTGGTTTTATCGGGCACTTGGTCTGCAATGTTGTTTACTTCTTTGATGATGTTGTTGGCATTGTCGAGGTATTTGTCGGTAGTGGTAAATCCTTTTTCTACGCCATTCATCATTTCCGTAATTTTGGCCTTGGTTTCGGCATCGGTTACGCCTAGGGCAGCACGGTCGGTGTGCACTTGGCCTGCGGTTACTTCATTATTTTCGTTCACCAGTATTTGGGTAAAATGGGTAGCTAGGCGAATGTTGTTGAGAAACGGAACGGCAATCACTCCTGTACCTGTCCACAAGCCTACATCTTCTTTAATGCTGGTAACTTCCATGGTATAGCCACCTACTGTTATTTTTTGACCTATGCGTAGGTCTTTTTTAGGTACTGTATTGCCCGTCATTGCTGGAGTGGGGGCTTCTTTGCATTCGAAATTATCAATGGGTTGGATGGGGAGTGTAAAGGTGTTGGGTAACCCATATTCGCTGGCAATGCTGCCACAACTAGCCTTGATGCTGTATTCGTATTGGGTATTGGCATTGAGGCTGTCTAGATATACGTAGGGCAGCAAGGTATTTCTGTAATACCAAGGTGAATCGGTATTTTTGTTATAGGGGCGGTACCGAATGGTGTAATCGGTATTGGTGTTCGTACCCGACCATTTGATTTTTGCTTTTTGAAAATTTTCTACTGTAGCCGTTTCACTGTTAGGTGGCTTGCAGGCCTCGCCAAAAGTAAATACCCGTACTTCGGAATATCCACTATTGATGAATAAATCTCTGCCTTCTTTGTCATACGCCTTTAGCCTAATGGCGTATTTGTGGCCGGGTATCAGTGGTGGTTCGGCTGGCCCATAAAATAGTGAGGTAGCGGCAGTGGTGGTACGAAATAGTGGTAATTGGCTGTTGATGGCATCGTTGGGGTTTCTATTTTCGGGCCATATTTCTACAAGTGTAAATTCGTATTCGGTGGTAAAGGCAGCATTGGGCGAGCCAGTGTGCTGGGGTATCCAGTTGAAGAGCATATTTTGTGGGTTGGTGGCTGCAACCAGTTCGCTTGCTTGGGGCAAGTTCCACTGTGGTGGGTTGTTGAGCAGCAACCAAGCAGTAGCACAAGATTTTTCAGAAAGTTTTATATTTCTATTGTACTCGACAGCCTCTACGCAAAACTGATAGATGCCTTCCTTCAACCTTCCCGATTTGATGAACTGTGCCCTATCAAGCCCTTGAAAATT
>JAAFID010000177.1 GCA_013297765.1 Cytophagales bacterium
TTTATCCAAGGCATAATCATATACTTCAATCCAGCCTCTTGCGATTGGTCGATGGTTTTTTGAAAATCTGCGGGAGTTGGGTCGCTAGGCTTGTCTTTAGAAAGTGCTGTATGTGCACTTAATAGTTTCATGCCATTGTCATTGATCAATTTTTTAAAATCCTTAGGACCAAATTTAAAATAGTCGCCCCCAAATGACTCTACAGCAGTGTAGCCCATTTTACTCAATTTTTCTATGGTGCCTTTGGCATCTTTTTCCATAAAATCTTTTACGGTCCACAATTGTATGCTTATGGGCTTGGCACTTGCAGCTTGTATGAAATTAGGCAATAGCATTGCACCAGCAGTTGCTAAAGTAGCTTGGGTTAGGAAATCTCTTCTTGTTAGGGTCATGGGGTAGGGGGAATTATGAGTTATGAATGTTGAGTTTAGAATTTCTATACTGTAAATTTTTTATATTCAATTTAAACAATAATCTACAGGAATTAAAATGTCATGAAAAAGCCCAAAGCCTTTTAAGATTTTGGGCTTTGGAAATTCTTATACCCCAAGCAACAATCGTGTCGGGTCTTCGAGCAATTGCTTTACTCTAACTAGGAAACCTACTGATTCACGACCGTCAATAATGCGGTGATCATAAGAAAGGGCTACGTACATAATGGGGCGAATAACTACTTGACCAGCTACTGCCATAGGTCTTTCCACAATATTGTGCATTCCCAAAATGGCCGATTGTGGTGCGTTGATGATGGGCGTCGAGAGCATTGAACCAAAAATACCACCATTGGTGATCGTAAAGGTACCACCTGTCATTTCTTCAATGGTCAATTTATTCTCTTTCGCTTTGGTTGCTAGGCGTACTACTTCTTTTTCTATTTGGTCAAAGCCCATTCCTTCCGCATTGCGAATAACAGGAACTACCAATCCTTTAGGGGCAGATACGGCAATTGATACATCGCAAAAATTGTTAAATACCAATTCATCACCATCTATAAAAGCGTTTACCGATGGAAACTCCTGTAAGGCTACAGTACAAGCCTTGGTAAAGAACGACATAAAGCCTAGTCCTACTTGATGTTTTTCTTTAAAGGTATCTTTGTACTTAGCTCTCAAATCCATAATTGGTTTCATATCTACTTCGTTGAAAGTAGTAAGCATAGCTGTTTCATTCTTTACTGCTACCAATCTTCTAGCTACGGTTTTGCGTAGCGAGGTCATTTTTTGTCTGCTTTGGCTTCTATTGCCACCTACTGATGGTATATGAGCTGGGGCTGTAGTTGCTGGTTTGGTTTCCACTTTTTTCTGTTCTGCTTTTACAGCATCTTCTTTGGTTATTCTACCATCTACGCCACTGCCTTTTACTTCTTGTGCAGTAATTCCTTTTTCTGCCAATATTTTTCCTGCGGCTGGCGAGGTATGGCCTGCGGCGTAATTTTCAGTAGTTCCAGAATTTACAGGTTGAGTAGGTGTTACAGGCGTAACTGCACTGGTTGCTGTTGCATTGCCAGCTCCCACAGCTATTTTACAAATCAAAGCTCCAATAGGTAATACGGTTCCTTCGTTCGCAATCACCTGAAGCGTACCAGCAGCCTCGGCTGTAAGTTCAAATGTTGCCTTGTCCGATTCTAGTTCGCATAGCAATTCATTCAACGCTACTTTGTCGCCATCTTTCTTGTTCCATTTGGCAATGGTTACTTCGGTAATGGATTCCCCAACGGTAGGTACTTTCATTTCCAATATTTTTGCTGGCTCACTAGTCACAGCCGATTTTACTGGCTCTGCAGTTGGTTTTGCATCGGCTATTTTGGTAGTTGGTTGTGCTGTGGCAGTACTTGCACTAGGTTCTATTTCACAAATAAGCCCGCCAATAGGCACTACATCGCCATCTTTAGCAATTATTTTTAGTATGCCAGATGTTTCGGCATTCAATTCAAATGTTGCCTTGTCCGACTCCATTTCGCAAAGCACCTCTTCGGCATTTACAAAATCACCGTCCTTTTTATTCCACTTTGCAATGGTTATTTCTGTGATAGATTCGCCTACAGTAGGCACCTTCATGGCTATGCTCATTTTATTTTTTGTTTTATGATGTGGTAAAAATTTTGAAATGTTGTTAATGCTTTGGGCAAGTGATTTTGATAAATGTGTTCAATGTATTTTTGACTATAGGTGTGCACAGTTCTATTTCTAATGTCAATAATCTCTAACCAATATATATCATCACTAATTAATTCGTTTTGAAATGCTATTCTTACACACTCTTTAGGCGAATTACAAACAAATCCGTTGGATTCACTCAAGTATGTTTGGATTAATTTCCAAGCCAGTTCGGTAGTAATTTCAAAAGTTTTGATAGCCGCTTGGGTATAAACAAAGCTTTTACCCGAAGACAATACTTCTTCAAATCCAGTCAAAGACTTTTCAAAATCAGCAAAAAGTAATGGTGTTTTTAACATATTTTAATGAATATACTCCACATTTTGTTTTGCCATATTTACAAATGCTTCACTGCAATCTTTAAAATCCACAAAATCGATTTTGTAAAGTGTTTTTATATTGTCAATTTCGTTCAATATTCGATGCAACTTTTCATAAGATACTATCTCATTTCCTTCTATGCCTACATCAATATCAGACCGCTCTCTGTTCGTACCAATAACCCTTGAACCAAAATAGAATAATTTGTATTGACTCATGTCCAGATTTCTTGAAACAATATCCAAGATTTCTTTCCTAATCATTTGTTCTATATCTGGATTTAAGTTCATTCTCCTATCGACTTTCCTATCACCTCGTCAAACTCGTGGTAATTGCAGGTAATTTCCTCATCAATCCAAATTCGTTTTACCGCAACATAATCTCCATCGGCGTTTTGCAAGGTATTGGGCTTTGATGCATGATTCATAAACCGGGCATTGTCTAGCGGCAGTTTCCATTGCTGATCTACTTTGTCCAAATACCCCGAATGCTGGTAGATACTTTTCATGTAATCTGAGAGTTGGTCATATTCCTTTTGGGAAATTATCAACTCGCTACCAGCATTGTTCTTCCAAACTATTTGCCCTTCGACAATGTCTTCCATCGCAAAAAGCCCTATTCCACTGATGATGCTATGGTCTAGTTTGGTTTTAACAGTTAACATAAATTATTTGGAAAATGCTCTATTGATAATCTCTTTCTGCGATTCGTTATGGGCTTTTAAGTAACCCACGGCTGGTGAGGCCGCCTCATTTCTTGAAACCACTTCTATGTTTACCGTTTTATACAACCTTCTTAGTATATAACTCCAAGCACCCATGTTTTCGGGTTCTTCCTGTACCCAGCATATTTGTGCACCTTTGTATTTTTTCAGTAATTCGTCCAGTTGTTTTTGTGGCAAAGGGTACAACTGTTCAAATCTTACTACTGCAACATCCGTACGCTTCTCAGTTTGCTGTCTTTCCAGCAATTCATAATAAATTTTTCCTGAGCAAAGCAGAACTTTCTTCACGTCTTTGGCTTTTACAAAATTGTCGTCAATGATTTCTTTAAACTCGCCTTGTGTAAAATCGGCCAACGGCGACATTACTAGTGGATGGCGTAACAATGACTTAGGTGACATAATCACCAATGGTTTTCTAAACTGCCAAGCCAATTGCCTTCTCAATGCGTGAAACAAATTGGCAGGGGTAGTAATGTTGGCAATCACAATATTGTTATCGGCACAAAGCTCTAAGAACCGCTCTAGTCTAGCACTTGAGTGCTCTGGGCCTTGCCCTTCGTACCCATGAGGCAGTAGCATGGTAATTCCATTCATCAATCGCCATTTTGTTTCGCTACTGGCTATAAATTGGTCAATCGCTACTTGTGCACCATTTGCAAAATCGCCAAACTGAGCTTCCCAAATCACTAGAGCATTTGGGTTAGCCATGGCATAGCCAAATTCAAAACCCAGTACCGCATATTCAGAAAGCAACGAATTGTATATTCTATAGCTTTTTTGCTTTTCAGCAATATTGTTCAGCGTGTAGTATGGTTCGTTGGTTTCTGCGTCTTTTAGCACGGCATGGCGGTGCGAGAAAGTGCCACGTTGCACGTCTTGCCCAGTTATTCTTACTATTTTTCTGTCTAATAAAAGTGAGCCATGAGCCAGCAATTCGGCCGATGCCCAGTTCAATTCTTTGGTTTCAAAAAATTGTTTCTTTCTATCTTTTATTAAATTTTCGATTTGTTTTAATGGCTTAAAGCCTTCTGGCAAAGCAACTAAAGCCTCGCCTACTTTATTTATGGTTTCTAAAGAGATTCCCGTCAAGGGCGATTTTTCAAAATCTTCATTGGTAGAGCGACGCAACTCGTGCCATTCTTTTTCCATTTTTTGGAAAGTATAAGGCAACGGTTTTTGTTTCACCTGGTTCAAGCGGTCTTGCAGCAAATCACGGAATTCTTTGTCCATATTTTTTGCCAATTCTGCATCTACATCGCCACGATCAATCAATTTTTTATTGTAAACCTCTCTTGGGTTTGGGTGGCGAGAAATAATGTTGTAAAGCGATGGCTGTGTAAATTTGGGTTCATCACTTTCGTTGTGACCGTGCCTGCGGTAACACACCATGTCTATAAATACATCTCGCTGAAATTTTTGGCGAAATTCTATGGCTACTTTCATGCAAAATACAACTGCCTCAGGATCGTCACCGTTCACGTGAAATACAGGTGAGTCTATTACTTTTGCCAAATCTGTACAGTAAATACTTGACCTAGCATCGTCAAAATCTGTGGTGAAACCTACTTGATTGTTGATGACAAAATGAATAGTACCACCAGTGCTGAAGCCCAATAATTTAGACATCTGTACTAGTTCGTAGCCTATGCCCTGTCCAGCAATAGCAGCATCACCATGAATTAAGATGGGGCATATTTTGGTATAATCGTATTTGTATATTCTATCCCCTTTGGCACGTACAAAGCCTTCTACCACTGGGTTCACTGCCTCTAAGTGCGAAGGATTGGGTGCTAATCTTAACCGAACTTTATTGCCATTTTGAGCCATAATGTCGCTAGAAAAACCCATGTGGTATTTCACATCGCCATCGCCCATGGTAAGATCGGGAACTGCGGTACCTTCAAATTCAGAAAAAATATTTTCATACGTTTTACCCAAAATATTAGCAAGCACATTGAGCCTTCCACGGTGAGCCATACCTACCACAAATTCCTCTACGCCTAGTTCTGCACCACGGTTGATGATGGCATCAAGTGCGGCAATGGTAGTTTCGCCACCTTCTAGCGAAAATCTTTTTTGGCCTACATATTTAGTATGTAAAAAATTTTCAAAAACTACTGCTTCGTTCAGTTTGTATAAAATCCTTTTCTTCTCTTCTATGGTAGGGTTAAAGTTCAAAGATTCTTTTTCTACTTTGGTTTTTATCCACTCTAATACCTCTGGCTCACGAATGTACATGTACTCAAAACCCACTGTGCCTTCGTAAATATATTTTAAGGAATCAATAATTTTCTTTAGTGTTGCCGCACCTATGCCTATTTCTTCGCCCGCTTGAAATACTGTTTCCAAGTCGCCCTCTACTAGACCAAAATCTTTCAAATCCAAAATAGCACGGCGGTCTTTACGCTCTCTTACTGGGTTGGTTTTAGATTTTAAATGTGCCCTACTTCTATAAGCGTGAATCAATGCACGAACTTTTACTTCTTTTAGCGAAACTACCTCGCCGTTTGCAGTAGTTATGTTTGCAACGGTGCTATTTACAGGTGCACCATTTTCTCCATATTTTGCCAGCGAAAAATCAAACCCTTCAAAAAATTTCTGCCAGCTATAATCTACAGATTCTGGATTGGCTTGATAAGATTGGTATAAATCATCTAATACATTGCTGTGGGCATTTGCCACAAAAGAATAATTGTCCATGAGCGGTTTTATATTTTAACAATGCAAAGTTAATAAACCCCAAAGATATTAACAATTGCATAGTTGCTTATTCAAATATAAAATATTTAGTCAGTTAAATATTTTACAAAAAATAATTCAAGTCATTGGTTACTTTGATATAAATAGTAGTATATATTTTAGAAATAATAGTAATACTTCTATGTGTTATTTTAAAAATATTGCCAAGCAATTTTCGAAACTAATTCAGTACGCTGTATTGGTGGCATTGTGTTTATTACTAATTTCTTCGAGCAATACCCATTTTTACAACCAAGATAGAGAATCTGTTGTTTCGGTTGAAAATGCTTACGAGGAAGTAAATCTAATCATTGACGAATATACTAATTACAGCAATTCGCAAAGAATAAACATCAATGCCGAAGCAACCGAAACGGTTTCATATTGTTTAAAGGAAATTTTTTTATCAGTTCGAGAGATACTTTTTTGTCATAGTAAGTTATATGTTAAATATTGCCAGTGGCTGATTTGATATTTGAAAGTTGTTCTAATCAAACAATTTACAAACAATTCAAATTCATTAATATAAACTTCAATTTTATGAACACTCAAGCTCCATCTCCATCAGATAACAAGGTTATCTTGATGTCTATCATCTTGTATTTTGTCATTTTCTTTTTTATTGCACACACTTTGATACAAGCACAGCCATTGAAACGCAATGATTTTCACGAGCCAATGCTTAAGCATATAGAAAATGATCATACACGAATTCTGTTAGATAAGTCTAATAAATTGCAACCCCATCATTATCTAAATGAGCAAAAAGGCTCTTCAAAATCGAG
>JAAFID010000178.1 GCA_013297765.1 Cytophagales bacterium
TTATAAAAATAAAAACCGAGGCAGGGGAGATCGTGCAGCGGTTTGTGAAGGAATAGTATCATCAATACTTATCTTTAAAATAATAATCAATTACCCCAAATAATTTATGAAATATACTACTCTCAAAAACATTGGCTTTGTGCTACTCCTAACGCTATCACAAAAACTATTTGCAACCAACTACTACGTTTCCTCTTCTGTTGGCAACGACAATAATTCTGGTCAATCTGAAAGTTTACCAGTAAAAACAATTGCAGGTCTTGTCACAAAAAATTTGGCCGACAATGATAACGTTTATTTTAAGCGAGGTGATAAATTTATAGGGCAAGTAGACATGCACCGGTCGTTTATCACTTACGACGCCTATGGCACTGGTGTTGCCCCTATTATTAGGGGAGCAGAGCCTGTTGCAGGTTGGAAAAAGTATAAAGACAACATTTATGTGGCAGATTATACTAAGAGCATCAAGAACCTATACATCAATAAAAAACAGGGAATCTTTGCCCGATTTCCCAATCAAGGTTTTTTGTATCTTACCAATCCCGATGGCAATAAAGGCTTTATTGCTACGCAAGCTCAGCCATCGTGGCAAGGAGCAAATGTGCGGATACGCACAACAGATTTTACATGGGAAACGAAAAAAATAAGCTTGCCTGAGCCTTCCAAAGTGGCCTTTGAA
The DNA here is from genome assembly GCA_013297765.1 of Cytophagales bacterium. Lineage (GTDB taxonomy): Bacteria > Bacteroidota > Bacteroidia > Cytophagales > Cytophagaceae > REBA01. Next base: position 680 of record JAAFID010000178.1, read on the forward strand.
AGTAGTACTGATTATAGTCCTGACAATGAAAGGGCATTTTATGTAGACAATAAATTAGAATTTTTAGATCAACCCAATGAATGGTTTTTCGATGATGTCAATAAAAAATTATACTTCATTCCTGATGCCAATACCGATATCAATACCCTAGAAGTAGATGCTGTAGTTTATGAATATGGATTTAAAGGCGATTATAACCTTAAAAATATTACCATTCAAAACTTGCAAATCGATGGTTATTCCATAGATGGCATTTGGATATTTGGGGCAGGTGTAGCCAATACCACTATTGCCAATAACAAAATATATCGAATATGGGAAAAGGGTGTTACCATTATGGGGGAAAATAATACTATAAAAAACAATCTATTTGACGATTGTGGTAATGGAATCTTTGCCTATGCAATGAATAATTCGTTGATAGAAAACAATGGAGTTGTCAATATATCCCTTATTCATGGATATGGTGCAACTAGCACCAATGCGGCATCAGGAATAGTTACAGATAATTGCGACAAGGTTACAATTAGAGGAAATGTGCTGAATAAAATTGGCAACAATGGAATTCGTTTCAATATTAGCAATGGTTTAGTAGAAAAAAATATTGTTCGTAGTGCACAGCTAACCCATGCTGATGGAGGCGGAATTTATTGCTGGAGTGCCAAAGCAAATGGTAACACAGTACAGAATAATTTTGTTTATGATACTTATGGAGAGAAGAACGGCAAGCCAGAAGGCATTACCAATGGAATTTATATAGACAATGATGCCTATAACAATTTAATCATCAATAATACCATTGCAGAGTCTTCAGATGGTGGTATACTTATCAATGCCAATGCACACAGCAATATCGTCACCAAAAACACCGTATATGGCTGTAAAGGAGGTCAATTATGCTTGGCCGATTGGGCAGATAAAAGAATCCGTGACAACAGAATCTCTCAAAACATTTTTTACTCGCTGTTATCAACTTCTACTTCTGTATTGCTATTGTCAAATTATGGTTTCGATGGTTTGGCTACCTACGATTCTAATTTTTATTTGAATCCCTATTCAAAAATAGTAGTAGAAAAGAGATGGAAGGAAAATGCAAAACTAGATTTAGTAAGCTGGCAAGCTATCTCGAAGGAAGATGCAAACACAAAAAAATCGCCTTACGATTGGAATGCCTGCGAACAAAGCGGCAGCAATTGTGCAGCACCTAAAGAAAGAGCAATATTACTGGTCAATGAAACCAATGCCGACAAAGTTGTTCCCCTTACCGATGCAGTATATTTCGATTTGAACAATAAAAAGATAACGTCAATCACTATTCCAGCATATTATTCTAAAATAGTCATCAAAGGCGACAACCCACTTGCTCTGCAACATGCTGAGAGTTTCGATTCTAGCACAAATGATTTAATTTACCCCAACCCCGCTACCGACAAACTCTACCTCACAGGCAATAGTACCGAAAATGCCACCTACGAAATCACCACTATCGAAGGCAAAGCCCTACAGTCAGGTGCGGTAAGCGGTGGTAATATCAATATAGGAAACCTGAAAACAGGAATTTATATTATCAAAATAAAGACCGACGCAGGCGATAGGGTAATGCGGTTTGTGAAAGAGTAGGTATTTTAAACTCCCAAATACACATATTATTGAATAAATTAGTTGATTAATTCAATCAACTAATTTTAAATTAAGACAAAATATATTTGAAGTACTGCACAACATTGATTCAGATATTGAGCAATGTAAAAAATCAATATGTAATCAGAAATAATAGCATTATATTTATAATTAGTATCATTTCTTTGTAAAATCTCAATTTCCAATTCCATAACTTATCTACAGTTAATATGAAAAAAATCTACCTATTCGTTCGACCGCTGCATTTGTTAAAGCAGTACATGTGTCAATATATCTCAGGTCTCGCCATAGCTGCGAGTATAACTGTCTTAACTTCTACTGCCTCGGCCCAAACCTACAAACCAGTTTCGCTTGATGGCGGTGGCTGGGTAAGTGGATTTGCCCAAGCCAACAATGGTCGCCTTTACGCTTATGGCGATGTTTTTGGTGCTTGGCGTAGCGACAACGGCGGCACCACTTGGGACTATCTCAACTGGTCTATTCCCGATGGTGATATAGTAGGCTACGGTATGGCGGTGCAAAAAGACAATGCCGACGTTGTTTATTATCATAGTAATAATGCCATCTACAAATCTACGAACGGAGGTGCCGACTGGAAAAAAATACTTAGCCCATTGGGCGATAACCTTCCCCATTTTCGTGGAGCCTCGCCAATCATGATTAGAGCCAATGATGCCAACGAATTATGGTATGCGGGTACTCGAAAAAACCTTACGGGTTGGCTATGGCGGTCACAAGATGGCGGTACTAGCTGGAGTAAAATGGGCGGTACTGCTTTTGATAACATCAAAGTGCGAACACTTCATAATATTTCCCAATATCCTAATCAAATATGGGTAGGTGCCGATGATGGTCTGTATGTCTCTAGCGATGGAGGTACGTCTTTTACTCGTATTAGCGGCCTTACTGACGTGGGTATGATTCAGCGTTTTCCTTCTGGAGCTAATGCGGGCATTGGTCTCGTGACTCGTGGGAACAACAACGGTGGTATCTCACGTATTACTGCCACTGATTTCAATAATCCTACAACATACACAGTGACCGAAGCTGCAACAGTGAACATCTACTTTGGCTATCCTACAGGGTTACAAATATTCTCTGATGGTACTGCTAGTGCATGGAATACCTCTGCCGACCGCCATGGCTTTAGTGACGATGGTGGAAAAACCTTTAAGGTTAGGGCTACAACATTAAACACCAATCCTGTACCTATATGGACTACCGCCGCCATCATGGCAGCGAAAAACCATCCGGATTATGGTACCGACCAAGTGATAGAAGATGTCAAAAATCCCAACAAATGGATCATCACTGGTGGTGGTGCTGCGATGTATAGTTTAGACAAAGGGCTATCGTGGCAATATTTCCCCAATGGCAGTGGTATAGCTGCGGTAAAAACATATTTGGCAGGCGTTAGTCGCCATGATGCTAACCGTGTTTACATTCCTGCATCTGACATTGGCTCGGCAATAGTTACAGACGGTGGTGCAAGTGGCCAAGCTACACGTAGTTCCTGCAAGTTTTTTACTAGTTTACATGGTACTTTCCGCATTATGGAAGGACCAGATGCAAATAATCTAGTATTGGCAGGAGTTAACCAAGGTGGAAACAAAAATCTTTTGATGAAATCTAGCGACGGCGGTGTTACTTGGGCAGAGTCAAGTACTGGTAACCTTCCTGCGTCTAAAGATGGAATTACCAAATCAGTGATGTCGCTCAGCAATGCCAACGATTACTTGGTAGTGCTATCAGAAATAGAAAGTCCTGCACAGCGTGTGTACCGCACTACCGATGGAGGTACTACTTTTAATGCAGTTTCAGGCTTGCCAGATAATATGGAAACAGGTGGTAGATACGCCCCACAAAACGCATTCATAGAGCGTGATGCTACTCAGGATAATGTAAGATACTTCGTAGCTCGAAGAAAAGAGCTGTATAAATCTACCAATAGTGGTGCAAGCTGGAGCCCAACAACTCACCCCTTCGGCATAAGTGCATGGGTTTGGGGTTTTCATGCCGACCCAGTTCGGAGCAATAACCTATGGGCAGCGGGAGACTATGCTGGTGTTAAAGTGTCACGAGACGGCGGGCAGACCTGGACAGGCACTGCACAATTCTTTGATGCACGTTATGTATCTTCTTGCGATGGCAAGATTGCTATTTGGGGGAAAAAAGATGGAGGTTCTAATCCTGTATTGTTATGGTATTCGGCCGATGATGGTGTTACCTGGACAGCCCAGTCCACCCCCACAAAAAACTTTCACGGCGTACAAGGCATAACGGTAGACCGCAATGGTAAGATATGGGTTAGCTGGAACTCATGTACCGTAGTTACCCCTAGCGGTTTACCTACAAATGTTGCCAGTACTACTGAGGTTTCCGCCGTTTCAATATACCCCAACCCCGCCAAAACAGAACTGTTTATATCAGGCAATTTGATAAATAATTCGGCTTATGAAATAAGCAGCATAGAAGGCAAAGCCTTGCAAATAGGTGTGGTCAGTGGAGGCAGTATCAATATAGAAAACCTGAGAGCAGGGATTTATATTATCAAAATAAAAACCGAGGCAGGGGATAGAGTGCAAAGGTTTGTGAAGGAGTAATTTTTAGGTTTTACGTGGTACGTTGTTAGGTTTGTGAGTGAATACCCCTTGGCTTTAGCCAAGGGGATAAAAAGTTGCACTACGAAATTAAACCCTAACTCCGCAAAAATTACCCCTTTTTCTAAATAAAACATCGCTTATGCATTAAAAATGGATTTTATTACTTATTTTTAGGCTACCTAATTATGTAGCTTATGTATCTTCCAGATTGGATTGAAAAATTCAAAGAACCAAAAACAGAAATAAAATTGATTAAAGGCATTTTTTATAAATATGCCGTTTCTTATCGTTACAACAACGACAAGAAAAGAACTGATAAAATATCAGGACATTTACTAGGTAAGATAACCGAATTGGAAGGTTTTGTGCCTTCTCCAAAGAATATACTTCGAGAAAATCCAGCTCCTATTTTGAAGGTGGATATCAAAATGTTTGGCACTTATCAACTTTTTATATCGCTTTTGGGTAAAGAAACAGTAGACAGTTTACTTACTTTGTTCGATGCTGACATTGCTCAAACCTTACTTACGGTGGGTCTGATGCGCTTTTCCCATCAATGCCCGCTCAAGCGGATTCCCTACTATCATGCCCACGATTACTGTTCGCAAGATTGGGTAAAAAAAGGAATTGATGACAAAAAAATAACAGCGTCCTTAAAATTTGTGGGCGAAAACAGAACTATTTTGGTCGATTGGATGAAAAGCAGATTACAAAATATGGACATGAACTTGACCAATTTTGTGATGATAGATTCTACGCACATTCCCACTGCATCTGAGCATTTACACATCAATGCTTTGGGATATAATCCTGGTCAAAATTTTGATGAGCAGATAAGGCTCATGTATATCTTTTCGGCACAATTGAAGCAACCTGTTTATTATCGACTCATCAATGGCAATATTACTGATGTCAAGTCGATGAAAAAATGTGTGGAGGAGTTGCAAGCAAAAAATGTAGTTTTTATTGCTGATAAAGGATTTTACAGCCAAAAGAACACAGATATGATGAAAAAGAACGATTTGAATTACCTAATTCCCATTCAGCGTAATAACGGTTTGATAGATTTCGATATTTTAAAACAGGCTAATTTTAAAGAAGCCATCAAAACCTACTTCACGTATCAAAACCGCATTATTTGGTATTATGCCTATCAAAAAAAAGGGCAAAAATTAGTCACATTTATAGACGAAAAACTCCGTGTGGAAGAGGAAAAAGATTATTTATTGCGCATCAAAACCCATCCAGAGGAATTTACAGAGGAGAAATTTTACAAAAAAATAACGCAATTTGGAACACTTACCATCTTGCATCATCTAGCAACAGAAACTTCGCCTGAGGCCATATATCAGGCTTACAAGCAAAGAAATGAAGTAGAAGTAATGTTTGATGCGTACAAAAACTTTTTGGAAGCCGATAAAACCTATATGCAAAATAGGTATGTGATGGAAGGTTGGCTCATGGCAAATTTTATAGCCATACTTGCCTATTATGGGTTATATTCAAGGCTACAACAAAACAATCTCTTATCCAAATATTCGCCAAAGGATATGATTGAAATTGCTAAAAGCATAAGTCAAGCCAAAATTAATGACACATGGCAAATCACAGAAATTACCAAAAAAAATCTCGACCTTTTCAAAAAAATAAATATAGACTACCTAATTTAAGCGGAGTTTGGG
>JAAFID010000179.1 GCA_013297765.1 Cytophagales bacterium
GTAAAGCCGGGCCATATCGCATCGGCAATGGTAAGGATAGACCCATCAATAAAGGTATCTATTTGATAAGATTCTTGGCTAGGAATGTAAATATCATCGCCACGAAACTCCATCTTGATACCTAGACGCTGAAATACACTTGGAATTACGCCCAACATATCTATGCGGCAATTCTTGATGGTAATTTCAGAGGCAGTCATCGCAGCCATACCTATAAAACTACCGATTTCTATCATGTCAGGCAAGATAGTATGCTCTGTACCACCTAGTGAATCAACACCTTCAATGGTTAGTAAATTAGAGCCAATCCCTGAGATTTTAGCACCCATGCGGTTCAGCATGGCACAAAGTTGCTGTAAGTATGGTTCGCAGGCAGCATTGTAAATGGTAGTTTTGCCTTTTGCAAGCACCGCAGCCATCACAATATTGGCCGTACCCGTTACCGAGGCCTCGTCAAGCAGCATGTAGCAACCTTGCAGGTTGCTGGCATCTATGTGGTAAAAATTATCGTCGGTATCGTAATTAAACTTTGCACCTAAATTTTGAAAACCTAGGAAGTGGGTATCTAGCCTACGGCGACCTATTTTATCGCCACCTGGTTTAGGCATTTTAGCTTTACCAAACCTTGCCAATAAAGGCCCCAGTATCATGATAGAACCACGCAAAGCTGCGGCTTTAACCTTGAAATTTTCTGTTTCTAGGTACTCGATATGGATGTTACTGGCTTCAAATTTATAGGTCGATTCGTTGATTTTAGTGACTGCTACACCAAAGTCGTTTAGCAAATCTATTAGTTTGTTTACATCTATAATATTGGGAATATTTTTGATGGTGACAGGCTCAGGTGTTAGCAGCACGGCACATAAAATTTGTAATGCCTCGTTTTTTGCGCCTTGTGGCACTATTTCGCCTTGCAGTCGGTGACCACCTATTATTTCAAATGAAGCCATGAGTTATTTAAGTACAGATTTATGAAATTTCAAGTGTGTAATTTTGTATAAAAATTATGAAAAATAAATAGTTGGCGATATATTTTATGCACAACTCAAAAAAAAGGCTTACCGAAATATACGACAAGCCTTTTTTATAAATAATTAATGGATATTATCTGGTAGGTTTTCTTCTAAAATTATTGTTGGGTGCTTTGTTGTAGCCATTGCCATTGCTGGCGTTTCCATTGCCACCACCATTGTTAAATCTTCTACCATTATTCATGGGTTTATTTGAGCTTCCTACTTCTTTATCAGGATAGTCCACATACAAACTATTAAATTTGTTGATGTCTTTACTAGGTTCGCCTTTAAGACTTATGTCAAATAGATTTTCACTTTTAACACGTTCGATTGGCAACAGTAAACGACCTTTAGACATTAGTTTCAAGTGCTCTAGTATAAGTTCATCGGCTACATTTTCTTTGGTCCATGCGGCACAGAAACGCTTCATTATTCTACCCAAATAAATGATAGCATCTTCGATTTCTTGAGGTTCGGTTTTCTCAATCGCTTTGGCAATGAGCAATTCAATATTTCTACCATAGTGCCTGAACCTCAGTTGGTTCATATTGTACTCTACCTTTAAAGGCTTTTTGCCTAATATAGATTTTTCTGGTAGTGGGTATTCGGTATCTACATCAAGCTCAAAATTAGACATGATGTAAAGGTGGTCCCACAATTTTTGGGTATGGTCAGTAGAATCTTTGTTGGCAGGGTTTAGCTGTTGCATCAATTCTATCAAAGTATTTGCTAGCAGTGTACGTTTAGCTCTGTCTTCGATGGTCATCAAATAATCTACCATGCGTTGCGTATTTCTGCCGTATTCTTTTAATACCAGTCCTTTGTCTTTTTCTTCAGGCCTATTCATTGAAATATTTTTAATTACTTTTTGTTGGGGAGTTTTCTTTTTTAATAGCGACTTGCTAAGCAAGCGACATCCTATTGTCTATACAGCAAAAAGGATAAATTTGGGGTGCAAGATAAGGAAAATAAATGAAAATTGTTGGTAAGATTTTTTGATGAATGGGATTGTGTTTATAAGCTTACAATAAAAATTATAATTGACGTAGAAACTACAAATCATATTATTAATTGATTTACAAAATATTATTATAATAAAATCTAAAATCAATAATTAAATGATTGCCCCAATTAACCAATATCAAAAACAAATTGCATTTCAAATATTCCTCTAATTGGGCTTTAAAATATCGAATGATTTTAAAAACTTTGACATTTTTTAAGCGTCTGCCCAATTTGTTTTTAGTCGAAAGTAAATTTCATTGCCCTGCTTAGCAAATTACTTATGGGTCTTTTGTAGTTTTTTAGATTTTAGAAAAAAGAAATCTAGTAGGCTATATTCAGAATCAAAAAAACACTAAACTTGCGGGTGATTCTGTTCTTAAAAAAATATCGATGCCCATGAAAATCATTTATGCCCTATTAACCACTATCTTGTTCAGTTTTGTAATTGTTCAATATAACGACCCAGATCCAATTTTATGGGTTCCTATCTATGGATATGGTACTGTGTTACTAGCCATGGCGACGGCAGGAAAATACCACAGGGTTGCTACCATGATTGGTATAATAGGTTATAGCATAGGAGCGATATACCTTTTTCCCAGCGTAATAGAGTGGATAGAAAAAGAACACGGCCAAAACCTTATGCAACGCATGGCCGATTCTAAAATGTATATTGAAGAAACCAGAGAATGCGGTGGATTGATTATAGCTGCCATTTTTTTAATTTTTAGTTTTTTGCAACATAAATCAAAATCTCAAAATTAAGAGCTATTAATAAAATAAAACAATACCAAGCCATGTAAAAAGCAAAACCCATTTCTGGTACAGAAACAGGTTGAAATAGCTGTTAGGAAATATGAATTGTTTATATGTATAAGAAGTTACTGCAATCAGCCTTAATTTCTTCTCTTGATTTACCTTCAGTAAAATCCATGATTACTTTTCTTACCAGCACGCCTACAATTGCTTTTCTAAAGCCTAATTTTTCAGATATAGAGATACAGTCTGCAATTTCAGTTTCAGTAGAAGCCCCATCTGCCAAAAGCATCTCTACCATATCCATCACCATATTTACACGATCAGAATCGTTATCGGGAACTTTAAACTTGATAGGTTCTTTGGTTTTAATAATTTTTTTCAACTTCTCATTCGTAATTCCATGTCTATGACCAATGGAGAATATCAATCTTTTTTCGGCAACAGAAAATATACCGTCAGACTGAGCAATAGATACCAAATTATTAATATGGCTTTTTATACCTTTTGTTTTTGTAGTTTCTAGAAAATCCATTTTTTGTTATATTTTTTTATATCACAAATAGAATCATTTTTTATAAATAATACAAATCATGATTAAATTTTTTATGAATAAATTTTTTATTTTTATAGTAAATATTTGTATATCAAATTATTAATAACAATTGAATTTAATGAAATATTTTACGAGTACTATATTGAGAAGTAAATAAGGGTTTGTATTAAATTAAAATAATGCAATTAAAATACTCTTACTGATTTTATATATTAAATTAGAATAGTACAATTTTATTTTGCATAATTATATACTCATTCGTGTTGTACTAGCCTAGTGCAGCACGAATGAGCTATACCAACCTCAAAAAATTATAATACTGCATTGACCAATGGCTTGCCCTGTTCAAAATCTGTAATATTTTGCAAAGTAGTATGAGCAATACCCGCAAGTGCCTCTTTCGTAAAAAAAGCCTGATGCCCAGTAACCAAAATATTTGGGAAGGTTAGCAATCTTGCAAACACATCATCGGCTATCGCTTTATTTGACAAATCTTCAAAAAACAAATCAGCCTCTTCTTCATATACATCCAATGCAAGATATCCTATTTTACCTGACTTCAAGCCATTTATTACTGCTTTAGTATCTATTAAAGCGCCTCGACTAGTATTTACCAGCATTACCCCACTTTTCATTTGGTCAATGGCAGCCTTATTAATCAAATGCTGAGTAGCTGGGGTAAGTGGGCAGTGCAACGATATAATATCAGAACAGGAAAACAATTGCTCTAGTGGCGTATATTTCATGCCTAGTGCATCGCAGGTAGCATTTGGCTGCAAGTCGTAATAAAGAATATTAGTACCAAATCCTTGCAATATTTTGGCTGTAATCAATCCTATTTTTCCTGTGCCTACTATGCCTATGGTACGCTGGTGCATATCAAAACCCATGAGCCCCTCTAGAGCAAAATTGCCTTCCTTTACCCTGTTGTATGCTCTATGAATTTTGCGATTAAGTGTAAGCATAAGGCCTACGGTATGCTCGGCCACTGAATAGGGCGAGTAGGCAGGCACACGCACAACGTTTATTTGATGGGCTTTGCAAGCATTCAAATCTACATTGTTATAGCCTGCACAACGAAGGGCTATCAGCTTCACCCCTAATTTTGATAGGGAGGCAACTACATTCGCATTGACCTCGTCGTTTACAAATACACAAACTACTTGATGATTATTTGCTAGTTGAGCTGTATTCTCGGATAGATGAGGTTCAAAAAATGAAAATTGATACCCGGCAGTATTCTCTTTTTGTAAAAAATCTTTGTCGTAGGCTTTGCTACTATATACAGCGATGTTCATGATATTAAAATTTAGATGACATGGCCAATATAATAAAGGTTTGCAAAAAGATTTTTACAGTAGGTTTATATTCTGATTTTAAATATGTTTTTTAAATATCGTATGGCTACGATAGGCTTAGAATACACTTTAAAAATAAAATATAAACCCCCTCTCCTACTTCGACTTCTCCAACGCTTGCCCTACTTCGTAAATAATATCGTCTATATGCTCTAGACCAGTAGATATGCGGATTAGGCCTGGAAGTATGCCTACTTTTTCTCTTTCTTCTTCTGATATTTTAGAGTGTGTGGTAGATGCCGAGTGGGTAATGATAGTACGAGAATCGCCTAAGTTGGCAGTATGCGATAGCATCTCGGCAGCATTGAGAAATTTGCGGCCACGCTCTAAGCCACCTTTTACAATAAAAGTGACTATACCACCGCCAGCTTTCATCTGTTTTTTTGCAAGTTCATATTGCGGGTGGCTTTGCAAGAATGGATATTTTACTTTCTCTACCTCTGGGTGGGCTTCTAAAAATTGGGCCAATTTAAGTGCGTTGTCGCAGTGTCTGTCCATTCTAAGGGCAAGTGTTTCTAGACTTTTAGAAAGTATCCAAGCATTAAAGGGCGATAGTGCTGGGCCAGTATGTCTGCAGAAAAAACGTACTTCTTTGATTAATTCCTTACTGCCAACAATAATGCCGCCAATAGCTCTGCCTTGTCCGTCTATAAATTTGGTTGCAGAGTGCGTGACTATATGTGCACCCCATTTTAAAGGTTGCTGTAGGTAGGGCGTAGCAAAGCAGTTGTCCACATTAAGTAGTACATTATGCTTGTTACAAATCTTACTTAACCACTCAAGGTCAATAATGTCAAGGGCTGGATTTGATGGGGTTTCCACTACCACCATCTTAGTATTCGGCTTTATCAGCGATTCCCAAATTTCTGGCTGGTCTATGTCTGCAAAGGTGCAGGTGATGCCCCAGCGAGGTAGCAATTGAGTAAGAATTTGGATGGTAGAGCCAAACAAAGAGCGAGATGCAACGATATGGTCGCCACTACGCAGGAATGCTGCAATGCTACTAAACACCGCCGACATGCCCGAAGCTGTAGCAAAGCCATCTTCTGCACCCTCCATCAGGCATATTTTATCTATAAATTCCGAGTTGTTTGGGTTGGAGAAACGGGTGTAAATATTCCCCGGAATTTCATCGGCAAACAATGCCCTAGCCTGCTCTGCATCTTCAAAGATGAAACTTGTGCTCATGTAAATAGGCGAGCTATGTTCTCTGTTTTGCGAACGCTTCATTTGTGTGCGGATGGCGTTGGTCTCAAATTTTCTTTTCTGGCTCATGGCAATATTATTTTAATTTTCTACTACAAAACTTGAAGTAATGGTGGCTGTTTTTTCTAATGTTTTGGCAACGGAGCAATATTTGTCTAGTGACAATTGTATAGCCTTTTCAGCCTTAGTGCTATCTACGTTGCCCCGAAAAGTATATTTGATATGGATGTTTGTAAACAATGATGGAACAGCATCTTTTTCACGATCAGCGTCTATACTTATGCTTAAGCCTGTAGGTTCTATTTTTTGTTTTTTTAGAATGAGTAAAATATCAATGGCACTGCAACCGCCAAGCCCCATAATCAATAGTTCCATAGGTCTAGCACCTTTATTTTCGCCACCTATACTTGGGTTAGCGTCCATGTTTACTATTTGCCCACTTTCATTGATGGCTTCAAAGTGATAGGCAGTATTTTTTCTTTCTAGTTGTATATTCATCGCAATAATGTTTTGTTATTCAAATTTAAAATTCTACAAATTTATTGAGATTAAAAAATTACAGCGGTAAGCACTTGCCCAATAAAATCAATAG
>JAAFID010000018.1 GCA_013297765.1 Cytophagales bacterium
TTCTGGGCAACTGGCGTATAAAAAAATGATAGACGCATACTATCAATCACAAACATGGTTGCCTTGGCAGAAAAAATTGCTTGCAAAAGCAGGGCTGTAGTTGGGTGTTTGGGGGATAAGAAATATTGGCCTGCCTAATATAAAAAAAGCAACTGTTATCTAGACAACAGTTGCTTTTAATTTTTTGCCTTTTTTATTAGTGATTAGTGATATAAGAATCATCAAAATGAGTTGTGTTCATCTTGTTTACTGCCATAGCAGCGATAACACGGTCTGCTTCTGCAATTATTATTTTGCCATCAGCTTTGTCATAATCATTGGCTATCAATGCTTCTGCCACTTGTTTAGCATTTGCAGGCTGGTCTATTGCGTAGTAAATCATAGCCAAATTATAGTAGGCACCATACCTTAGTTTTGTATCTGGTTTTTCAGTAGATGAGTATTTGTTTTTAATTCCTTCAAAATATTTTATTTCTTCTGCTAAAGATTTCGCAATTTCTGCAACACTATTGCCACCACCTATGCTTTTCAATTTATCGGCAGTTACTTTTGTATTCTTTATAAAATCATTATTTTCAGGATGTTTTGGGGAGTCTGTAATCCACAATATTCTATTTTGGGTTTCTATTGGATACCCAATTTGGTGATTGATAATCAAGTTGGTTTTGGTAATATATTCGTTCATTACATCTTCTACCATCTTATTTTTCAGTGATGCAATATTATTGAACCAAAAATTTTGAGCGTCAGTGGCAGTACCATATTCTGGTGAATAAAAGGATCTTTTAGGACTATCTGCATTGTTGAATATACTACTACCATCGTTGCCCACTACCATACAAGCTGCATTTAAGGTATATAATACTTCCATTTTATAGTAATAAGAACGCCCTGTTTCTTTACCGTCTCTATCTTTTCTTATGTCTATTCGTTCGATGGGAGTAGTTTTACCAATAATAATATCGTCAAACTTGTATTTGATGGCTACAGCTCCATTCGCTTGGTCTTTTGTTAATCCTGCGATGTACACGTTTTCTACTTTGGAGTTGTTTATTGCATCTGACATGGTAGAGACCACAGCAACTTTGTAAGAAAGCATCTTGCTAGGGAGTGGTCTTTCGGGTAGGCTTCTGTAAGAATAGGTATAATATACTCTGTCTAAATCAATTTTTTGAGCAAAAAGAGTTGGCGTAATCAATAGCATCATAGCCAAGGCGGAAATTGTATTTTTCATTTTTAGGTTTTAGTAAATTGTTTTTAATAGAAATTAAAGTCAATAAATTAGAAGCACTTCTAGTTTAAAGTTTTCAAATATAAATATTCAATGTTGTAATTTTAAATTAATGCGGATGAATAATTTAATTAAAAATGAAAAAATTTCACATCATTAAAATCTTTACCTCGCAATATACTTATAGGTCACCATGCCACCATTGTGCATTGCAACAATGCTGTAGGTATTGCCCCTCACCAGTTGCGGCATGGCTATAGGTTGGTTCATAGGCACATTACTGCTGTGCAATTCCATACCAATAGCATTGTATATTTTTATTTGTGCAAATGAATTAGCTTCTCCTTCAACCACGATGCCTTGTGTAGTTTCTGATATTCTGAATGGTTGCAATAGGCCAGCGTCTTGCGAAACTGATAGTGGAGACTCTATCAACGTCATGCTGCCAAATACGCTGGCTGTTTGCCAACTGCAATTTTTCCCTGAATCTGTATATCCAAGGCTGTAGCACTGGCGTATTCCTATTTCGGTAGAACCCATCATGGCATCCCGTGATTCATATCGCTCATCTGAATCGTTGTATGCGATGGAAAACCCCAGTTTCTTACCAGCACTTAGGCTCACCGTTGGGTTATTTATTGCTCCATATACAAATTGGTCGTTGTAAACTGTTACCGCCATTTCCCAAAGATAAGTATTGCCTATATTGGTTCTCTTTACTTGAATGTGCTCATTATAAAGTTTTGCTTCTCCATCTACATCCATATCTACAATATCATAAGTGGTAGCGATATGATAGGCAAATGCATTATAGCTGGTGGCATGTGCACCGCCAGAGGCATCTTCGTCTAGAAATATTTCGGGGCAGTCATTATTAGGATAATTTTTTAGTGGCTCTGAAGGATTCCAATTGACCAATATATTGTCTATCACTTCCATCAAAAAATATAATTTATCACCCCTCCAGCAAGCTTTAAAACGTGCAGTACAGTTTGACGCAATAGGCGTATGCCCCAGCCATACTTGGTCTATGGCTGCCCAAGGGGCATCTTGCCAGCACAATTCTGTACCTAGCCCATCTATAATAGGCGATGTACTAGTATAGATGGCATCGTAATTGGCAGCAGTTGCGTGCATGATTGAAGCAGCACTGAGCCACAATAGCAGAATATTTTTAAACATATTAGACAGAGATTTGTAACGTAAAATTTTAATTGGTGCGAAATTAATAGTGATTATTTGCCAACCAATTCTGTATTAAGGCCGCATTCTGTTTTTTTCATACCATACCAGCGGGCTTCTCGTTCGCTCATTTCCAAATCCATTTTTCGGGTACAGGGTTCGCAGCCAATGCTGGAGTATCCTTTTTCTTCTAATGGATGACGAGGTAGTTTGTACTCTTTAATATAGGCATATATCATGCGCATGTTCCAGTCGAGCATAGGGTGAAATCGAGTAACGCCAAAAGGTGCAGGCTCTTCTATTTGGAAATTTTTTCTCACCGAACTTTGATCGGCACGCACACCATTAATCCATACATCATGCTGTGCTAATATTGGTTCTAGCGGTTCCACTTTATTGATATGGCAACAGTAATCAGGATCTGATGCAAACAGCAATCTGCCAGCTTCGTCTTTCTGCATGTGCCTAGGCATAAGTGAAGAAACTTCTTTGAGGTTCAAGTCAAATTCCTTGGCTACTTGATCACGAAAACGCACTGTTTCGGGGAAATGATACCCAGTATTGATAAAATAGATTGGAATTGACTTGTCGATACGGCTAAGGATGTGCAAAAGCACAATGCTATGTGTCTGAAAAGATGAAGTAGTGTACATCTTTAAACCTCTAGAATGGTATTCTTCTAGCTTGTTTTTTATTCCCTCAAAATCCATCTGCTTGGTAGTTTTGTAAACTTCAATTTACAAAATTTAACACAAAACAGAAATGAAGATTCATGGCTGCTAAAACTATTGCACGATTACCTTTACATGATGTGTCGTTTTGTTATCGCCTGTAGTTTTTAATACGCCTTTGATAGGGCTACAATCGGCGTAGTCGGCACCATGCGATACTTTCAAATAGTTTTCATCGGCCACTCTCTTATTTGTGGGGTCAAAGCCCATCCAACCCACATTTGGCAGGTAAGCCTCTACCCAAGCATGCATTTGCGAAGTACCTAAGAATTTTTTATGTGGGTTCAAATAGCCAGACACGTACCGCACAGGAATATTTTGTAGCCTAGCCATACCTATAAAAATATGTGCATAATCTTGACAAACACCTGTTTTTAGTTTCAATGCTTCTGCAGCAGTGGTTTTCACATCGGTGGTGTTTTTTTGATATTTTAGCAGGGTGTGCACATATTCGTTCAGCAGGTGCAAGTATTCTACAATGGATAGGTCTTTCTTTAGATTTAATAGTTTGATTTTCGTGTTAGGTGCTAGGTTGGTAAAATGCGTTTTGGCCAAATACAAATGATGATCTATCAAAAAATCTGTTGATATTATAAGGGCTTGCTCTTCTTTTGGGTTCAGCATTTTGGAAGTGGGTTGCAAGATTTTTTTCTTTTGTAGCAAACATGTCATGGTCAAATCAAACGATTTGAAAGGTTTGGTGGACCTGATGCGGCCAGCAGCAAAGCCAAACAAGTTATTAAAATTAAACACTGGCTCGCCTAGAGAATTGGCAATTTGGCAATTTAACACTGCTTGACTATCATCGTTGCAAGGCATTATTCGAAATTCAAAAAGAGCCTCTTTTACATTTTCTTGGTAAGTATTCTGTACTTGATAAGTGATTTTATAATCCATAGGTTTAGTAACTCAGATAGTTGTGTTCGGTATTGGTGCCAATAAAATATATTTGATCAAGTGTTTCTTTCAAAAATTCGCCAATACTGCTTTCTATTTCTTCTATTGTTAAATAATTTATTGCAGCAGCAGTTTTGCCTACAAAAAATTCAAGCGAATCTTTATCTGCACTTTTGGCAAACCCCAGCCGAGCAAGTGATTTGTTTATTTCATTGATATTGTAGCAAATAGAGCGTGGAAATTCTTTGTTAAGAATCAAAAATTCCATTGTGTTCTTAAAATTAGGGACACATTTGTAATGAATGCGACTCATGTCAAATGCCTCAGCACTTTTCAAAAGAGTAATACATTGGTAAGTTTCTAACGCCACTCCTAATTTTTGCTTTTCTATTTTTGCCAAATCTTTTACCTTCGAGCTTATGATTCTGGTTATTTGGCCTGCACGCTCTATATGCATGCCTAGGTGAATCAATGCCCAAGTATCGTTGTGCAAGAGGGTATTGTCAATATACCCATTTACAATAGAGCAATACTCCACCGTATTTTCTGTAAAATTGGCTACGCCTTGATTTTCTAGGTCTTTTTCCGAAAAATTATTGACATAATGGTAAAATTTATTAATCGCCTCCCAAAGTTCCGATGACAATAATCCCTTTGCACCTCGAGCATTCTCTCGAGCATTGCTGATACAGTTTTTTATAGAAAAGGGATTGCTTTCGTCTATGGCCACATATTTAGACACATCAACATCTACAAGTTCTGTATGTCCTTTTTTATATTCTATAGAAAGACCTGTCATGCTCAGTATCGACTCTAGTACAAATTCTTTCTTCAACATCAATGGTGCATCAAGCGATGAGTAGTAATGTACTTTTACAAATCTTGCAGTGTGTTGGGCACGTTCCAAATAACGACCCATCCAAAATAAACTATTGGCTATTCTTGAAAGCATCTACGATGACTTTAGGTTTTTTTTAAATTATTTACTACTCTTCTAATACCCAAGTATCTTTAGAGCCTCCGCCTTGCGACGAATTTACAATGAGGCTGCCTTTTTTCAAGGCTACCCTCGAAAGACCTCCTTTTAATACAAATTGTTTGTTTTTGCCCATGAGGCAGTAGGTGCGTAAATCAATATGGCGTGGTTCAAAACACTCGCCCTCATCTATAAATGTTGCGTGGGTAGATAGCGACATGATGGGCTGAGCAATGTATTTTCGCCTATTTGCAGTGATGGCTTGTTTAAATTCTTCTTGCAATTTTTTAGTAGAATTTCTGCCTATAAATATACCATAACCTCCAGATTCATCCACGGGTTTTACCACTAGATTTTCCATATTTTCCATTACATATTTATAGTCCGAGGCTATTTCGCAACGGTAGGTATGCACATTGTTCAATATGGCCTCTTCGCCCAAATAATATTTGATAATAGCTGGTACGTAAGAATATACTGCTTTATCGTCAGATACTCCTGTGCCTGGAGCGTTGAGCAGGGTAATATTACCATCTCTGTACGCCGTCATAATACCTGGAATACCCAATACAGACTCTGGCTTAAAGACCATAGGGTCTATAAAATCGTCATCTACCCTTCTATATATCACATCGACTCGTTGTGGGCCGTATATGGTTTTCATATACACAAAGTTTTTATCTACAAATAAATCTCTGCCTTCTACCAAAGGAATACCCATGCCTTGAGCCAAAAATGTATGTTCATAGTAAGCCGAATTATACATTCCAGGCGATAATACCACACAAGTTGGATTATCTACATTTTCAGGGGCTACAGATTGTATAGCTTCAAGCAATTGCTCTGGATAATCGTCTACTGGCATCACGTTGTAGCTAAGAAATAGATTGGAAAGTGTGCGCTTCATGGCCTCTCTATTCGATAGCACATAGCTTACGCCCGATGGGCAACGCACATTGTCTTCTAATATATAGTATTCACCATCTTTATGTTTTATCAAATCGGTACCTGCAATATGTGTATAAATACCGCCAGGAGGTTTTATACCTATCATATCTCTATTATAGTGTGCAGAGCTAAAAATTAATTCCGCAGGCACTACCTTGTCTTTAAGTATTTTTTTGTCATGATACAAATCATGAAGAAAAAGATTGATAGCTATATTCCTTTGTATTACACCTTTTTCTAACTTCTCCCATTCTTTAAAGGCAATAATTCGAGGAAAAAGATCGAAAGGAAATATACGCTCTACGCCCTTCATGTTATCAGAATATACTGCAAAGGTAACTCCTTGATTAAAAAATGAAACCTTGGCTGATTCGTTTAATTTCTGAAAATCTTTTACAGAATATTTGCCAAAATGATTGAGTACTTTTTGATAGTGTTTTCTCGATTTGCCTACGCTACCAAACACCTCGTCGTAAATATGCTCACCAACTTGGTAGGAGTCAAAAACACTATTTTTCTCTAAACTATTCAATTCTGACATAAAAAAAATTATTTGTTTTAATTAAAGGCATATTTAATATAATTATAGCATATAATTAATATATATCATAAAATTTTAGCCTGTTTTTTCAATAAACAAACATTTAAGTCAAAAATTTTAAATACAGTACTTATTTCAGCTACTTCATTTTTATTAGCAAAGTGCAAAAATAAATGCACAATACTTAATATGTATGCGTCGAATTTATAATTTTATAGCGATTTACTATGAATCAATAGTAGGAATAATTGCCGATAAATTAACTCAATTGCGTACTATTAAGTATTGCCGCAAATCTTAAACATTTCAAGAATATTTAATCAGCAATACAATTAAACGAGGTTGCATTTCAATCATTGGGTTAAAATAATAGACTAAACGTATATTATTTATAATTTCACTGTAAATTTTTTTTCAGCTATTTCATGAATTAAAAATGTAACCAATTGCTACTTGAAATGCTATTTATT
Organism: Cytophagales bacterium; assembly: GCA_013297765.1. GTDB lineage: Bacteria > Bacteroidota > Bacteroidia > Cytophagales > Cytophagaceae > REBA01. The sequence goes on from JAAFID010000018.1 coordinate 6,977, forward strand.
TTTCTGCGATTTTTAATTCCAGTATTAATACCATCCTATTGCATTTCATTTTAGCCATATACAGGTGATTGTAGATTTTAGGGATAAAATATTTTAAAGATTTAAAATATAATTTGGCACAATATTTTGTAATTGTGGAAAAAATTGTCACCTTTGCAATCCGTTTATAAAAACTAATACTATGGCAAGAGTTTGTCAAATAACAGGAAAAAGGACACAGGTTGGAAACAATGTTTCTCACTCCAATAACAAGAGTCTAAGAAAGTTTTACCCAAACTTGCAGACTAAAAGATTTTTTATCCCTGAAGAAAACAAGTGGATAACACTAAAAGTATGTACAAAAGCAATTAAAACCATCAATAAAAATGGAATTACTGCTGTATTGAAACAAGCTTTGGCTGAAGGCAGACAAATAAAAGCCATTATTGAATAATATAATCTACTACTACCATGGCAAAGAAAGGCAATAGAATCCAAGTGATACTAGAGTGCACAGAGCACAAAAACAGCGGTGTTGCAGGCACTAGCAGATACATTACCAAAAAGAATAGAAAAAATAATCCTGAAAGAATTGAGTTGAAAAAATACAACCCAATTTTGAAAAAAGTTACTGTACACAAAGAAATTAAATAATAATATACCATGGCAAAGAAAGTAGTTGCTACCCTGAAAAAAACTGAACCAGGTAAAGGTTATGCCAAAGTGATTAAGGCAGTAAAATCTGAAAAATCTGGTGCATATACTTTTAAAGAAGTAATTGTTCCACTAGATCAAGTTCAAGAAACTTTAAGCAAGTAATTTTACTTGATTAGCATAGTTTAACAAAAAAAGTCCCAAAGTTGGGACTTTTTTTGTTAAATTTATTTTTAGTGGCGACTCGCAGTGGATGCCTCATTTTTAAAGAGATTTATATTTTAAAAAAACCTACCTCCATATGTCTTTATTCAATTTCTTTTCAAAAGAAAAAAAAGATAGCCTCGATAAAGGGTTAGAGAAAACGAAAGAAAATTTTTTTAGCAAAATCACCAAAGCCATTATTGGCAAATCTAAGGTAGATGATGAAGTATTAGACAATTTGGAAGAAATTCTCATCACCTCAGACGTAGGTGTAGAAACTACTCTAAAAATCATCAAACGCATTGAAGCCCGTGTTGCGAAAGACAATTACATAACTACAGCGGAGCTAGACAAGCTGCTTAAAGAAGAAATAACGGATTTGCTTTCAGAAAGCAATGCGGTCGCCAATACCGACTTTACTATCCCCATACTTCCAGAAGGGATTCCATACGTGATATTGGTAGTTGGGGTCAATGGTGTGGGTAAAACGACTACTATAGGCAAGCTGGCTTCGCAATTTCACAATCGGGGCAAGAAAATAGTACTAGGTGCTGGCGATACTTTTCGTGCGGCTGCTGTAGAGCAACTGAAACTTTGGGGCGATAGGGTAGGCATACCAGTTATTGCACATGGCATGAATACCGATCCTGCATCAGTAGCATTTGATGCGGTAAAGCAAGCGGTAGATATGAAGGCTGATATAGTAATCATTGATACGGCAGGTCGCCTTCATACCAAAGTAAACTTAATGAATGAGTTATCGAAGATTAAGCGTGTAATTCAAAAATTTATACCCGATGCCCCTCATGAAGTGCTCTTGGTATTGGACGGTAGCACAGGGCAGAATGCGGTGATACAAGCCCGAGAATTTACTAAGGCAACAGATGTTACCGCATTGGCAATAACCAAACTAGATGGTACTGCCAAAGGAGGTGTGGTGATAGGTATTTCTGACGAGTTTAAAATACCTGTCAGATACATAGGTGTAGGTGAACGCATGGAAGATTTGCAAGTATTCAATAGAAATGAGTTTGTCGATTCTCTATTTAAAAAATAACACACAATGGCTAGCCATCATGTGTTGCTTGGTTTTTCTTGGGGGTTGTCAAAAAAACAGCGTTCCCAAAGCCCAGCAATCAAATGATGAAGGCTTGATAGGCAAAATTGTCATTAAAGAAGGATATTTCGATGCGGCAGGCAATATTGCTAGCCAAGGTAGGGTATATTCAGAAGCAAGAAGAGTTTATGTATATCAACTTACTAGTATGCGAGAAGTTGCATACAATGGGTCTTTTGTCAATGCCATTTATTCTGATTTAATCACTGAAACGACGACTGACGAATATGGTGTTTTCAAACTGCAATTACCTGTTGGCAACTATTCTATATTTGTACAGGAGCAAGATCAGTATTATGCAGAACTGAAATTGTTTAGAAATGATTTTTATTTCTTTCCTGTCACCATACAACGCAATGAAACTGCTAAAGAGCTTTTTGAAGTTAATATAGGAATAAAAGAATAGTGGTAGAGCATTAGTATATGAATATGCACAAATTAAACCCTACGACTAGCCCCACCTCCAGTATCATCGGCACGGCGTACATCGTGAGGGGCTTGATTGTTTTTGAGCATTTCTGGATAGGCTTCACTAATTTCTTTTTCTAATTCTTCGTCAAAACGAGGTTTTACAATCATCTTTGCACGAGATAGCTGTTCGGGCAGCAATCCTTTAACACCTCTAAAATCGGGCATATATAAGTTTGCATTGTCAAAGTCGGCTCCTGACATATCGGCCTCTTGAAAATTAGCTTCAATAAAGAAAGCGTCTTGAAAATTGGCTTTGATGAGACATGATTTTTCAAAATTGGTCTTGATTCCTTTGGTACGTTTCATGCTCGCACCGCTTAATAATGAGTTGCTCAAGTTGGCTCTATTGAGATTGGTTTCGTTAAAATTTGCTTGGTTTAGTCTAGCATACATAAAATTAGTATCTATCAACGAAGATTGCTCTAGATCGGCATAGTTTAGGTTTGCTCCTTTAAGAATGGCAAAATTGAGATTGATATTGCGTAAATAGCAATTGTTTAGGTCTATCTTGGTTACATTGTCTCTCAATAAACGTTTTACATTTGCCAAAATTTTGTAGCTGGCCTCTTGCGATTTCCAAAATCGTATGTCGTCTATCTCGTCGATACATCGCTTAATCCGCAGTCGTTTTTCACCACTATTGTTCAACCACAGTAGCAATATACCAATAATGGCAAGGTCAAACAGCATGCTATGTGCCTCTATCATTACCGATTTTAAGTAGCCTTGTGGGTCATCTTTAAACAAAGGATAGCTGATAAAAAAAACGATAATGGCGGCAACTACAAAAACGCCTGTAGTGGTAAAAAGCGGCTTTTCTGCGATATCGTCTAGTAATTTTTGTAATTTTTTCTTCATCAAAAGTATATTTTTAAGACTTGCGTTTCGCTATGGGCAGTTCAGGTCTCTTATTTCTATATCTATTAGCATGGGTGCATTAGATACGGCAATATGCTTTGTAGGTTTTCTAATAAATAAAAATCAGTGCAGAATGGGCTACTTAAAAGGGTTGAATAATGATTTAATGACTAAATCACATTTTTAAAATCAATTTTATAGGGCTAAGAAAATAAGTTGTTATGCTTGCGGTATTGTATCTTGGGGAAAGAATTTCTTTTGAAAAATAAGTATCAATGCTACCCCTATGAATATAGAGGCATCGGCAATATTGAATATGGGCCAAAACGACATGTACTGACCAGATCCAAATGCAGGCAAAAAACTAGGCCACCAAGAGGGCATAAATTGTGGCAATACCCCCTCCCAAAAATCCAAATAAAACATATCTATCACCTGCCCATGTAGCCATGGTGTGGGCGAACCGTCAGGAGCATTGTTTAGCATTACGCCATAAAAAGTGCTGTCCACCACGTTGCCTATAGCGCCGCCAAGAATAAGGGCTATACACCACAAAAATCCTTCTGGGGCATTTTTCTTTGCCATATTAATGAGATAGATACTAATGGCTACCATAGCTATCATTCGGAAAGCGCTGAGTATGAATTTGCCATATACCGAACCTAGTGTAATGCCGAAAGCCATACCAGGGTTCAGGGTATAATAGATTTTGAACCAATCGCCAAATACTTTGATTTGCCCAGCAATACCATATTCGATATTAAAGTGTACTGCCAGCTTTACTGCCTGATCTACAAAAATAATAGCAAGGCTAAGCAAAAAATATTTGTAATGTTTCATGTGTGCGTAAGCGATTAGTGTTGGGCTGTAATAATTATTTTCAATAAAAAAACGATTGCTCGTATTTGCACAAAGCTACTCATTTGAATTTAAAAACACTTCAAAGATGTATTCATTTTTAAATAGCTTTATGATACCTTTTCGCCATTGATTAACCTTGCCAATACGCCTTCTTTGAGGGCGTAAGTAGAAACCCTAATGGTGTCGAAATTTAATTTTTCCATCACATAATCTATCAATATACAGGCGACTACAATCATTTCGGCACGTAGCTCTAGCATGCCAGGTATTTGTAGGCGTTGGCTACGGTTAAGGGGCTTTACCAAATTAAATATGGAATAAAAAATAGTTTTTGACAACAGGTATTCTCTTTCATTTTCAATATTTAGGGGCAATTTTTTTTGTAAAATATCAATACTCGCCAAGGTGTCGAAAGACCCCGATGCACCTACCAAAACTTTGGGTGGATACATTTTGCAAGCCTCTATCAATGGCTTCAGTTGTTTTGCTAGAAATTCCCTTTGTGCCTCTATTTCACTTTCTAGCATGGGCTCGTGGTGGTGAAAAAGGTCTATCAACCGCTGCCCGCCTATTTCAAAACTGCCTTTCCAATACACCTGTTGATGATTGCACAATATAAACTCGACGCTACCACCGCCTATGTCCATGATGAGTACATTTTCTAACCCCAAATCCATAGATTGCCTTACACCTTCGTAAATAAGTTGAGCCTCTAAGTCGCCCGAAATGACTTCAATCGCAATTCCCGTTGTTTGCATCACCTGCTCTAGCAGCGCTGCTTTGTTTGCTGCATTACGCACGGCACTGGTGGCGGTAGCAAATACTTGAATAGGGGCATATCGCATTGCTTGGCTATGAAAATGCTGAATAGCCTGTACCGCCCTGTCTATAGCATCTACAGCTAATACGCCATTGCTGATGCCCCCCTGCCCAATTTTTACAGACCTTTTTTCTTTGCATAATATCTGAACACCTTCATTGCCCACCTTAGCCACCAGTAGGTGAAAGGTGTTTGTTCCCAGGTCTATTACTGCATATTTTTGATTTATCATGGGGTATATAGTATGGGAATAAAAATTTACAAATAAGAAAAATTTACTTTGCCAGGTTGCACATCGAGATGCACTACTTTGCCCAATGCTAAAGGCATGTTGGGGGTGTCATGGCCAGCGGGAAACTGAAATAATACGGGAAAATGATATTCCTTCACGGCATTTAAAATTATTTCTTCTACTGATTTGCCAAAGGTTGGTTCGCCATCTTTCATTTCTGTAAAATGCCCTACAACCAGCCCTTTTAAGCCTTTTAATCTTTTACTTCTTTTTAAATGTACCATTATACGGTCTAGGTGGTACAGTGGCTCGGCTACTTCTTCTATAAACAATATTTTATCTTTCCAGCTTACGTCGCTTTTTGTATCTAGCTGGCAGTGCAGCATGGTAAGGTTGCCACCAACAATAGGGGCTGTAGCGACACCCCATTTATTGTACTTAGATGCTTTAATCGCATAATGGATATTTTTGCCAAAAATAAAATCTTTGAGTGTTTGCACCGATTTTGCATATTCTGTTTTGCCAAACTGAGTGGGCATAGGGCCATGAAGACTTTGAAAGCCTAGTTGATTAATATTGGAAAGCAATACAGTAATGTCGCTAAATCCTACAATCCATTTTGGGCTTTTTTTGAATGCAGCATAATTCAAATTGTCTATGATACGGCCAGTGCCATAACCACCTCTAGCACAAAATATGGCTTTTACAGCAGGGTCGTTTACTGCCAGTTGTAAATCATCGGCTCGCTCGATATCTGTACCGGCAAACTGATGATGTTGTGCATACAGATTTTGGCCTTCTACCACGTCTAGCTGCCAAGTTTTCAGTATTTCAATTCCTGTTTTTAAGGCTGCTATGTCAAATATTTTAGCTGGTGCTACCACGTGTATTCTGTCGCCAGCAGAAAGGTAGGGTGGGGCTATCAATGATTTTAGCATTATTTGTAAAAAAATTTAATACCCAATTTTTCAAAAAGAGAAGTAAGGTATTGTTGGCAATCTAGGCTGCCTTCTAACGGTGCCCAAGGTGCAAAACCCTTGTCGTTGCTTACATCATAAGGGCCATCCTTTATTTCGTACACTACAGTACTTGGTTCTAGTGCAGCTATAGTGTGGTATGTTCCCGCAGGGATTTCTACCCCATAATTACCATTTTTTGTGCTTAGTATAGTATGGTCGGTAATGTTGCCCTCAAGGTCAAACTGTACTACCAGCATACTGCCTTGCAAAATAATGAAAGCCTCACGTTTGCTGGGGTTCTCGTGTTTGTGCGGGCATACGTAGCTATTAGGCTCTACGGCATTCAACATGCGGTGCAGTGTATCTGATGCGGTATCGTGAAAGTTATGATTGGTACGCTGCCGAGTGGTCATTTTGGCTTTTTGGCTTACTGTTTCTAGCAGGTTACTATTTATATGAATCATCGTTTGAGTACAATTTTAGAAATGATATTTTTGTATTGCCCAAGGCAATTCAATAAAATGCTTATTTTTGCAGCCTGCATATTAGATATAGAAAGCTAAATTTGAGCGATAAGTTAAAGAATAATTTTATCTGAAAAAATATACTAGCAAGGCGTATGGTTATACGCCATTGACCCAAAGCCACATGCCATTAGTTGTCGATTTTTTTAATTTATTATTGTTGAGGAGAAGATTTTTAAAATTTTTTCTGGTTTCTGTAGTTGCAACATCGCTCAATTTTACTGTGTTTTACACCCTTCACAAGTTGTTTTTTGTAGATTATAGAATTGCCTCTGGCATTGGCTTTTTCTGTGGTGTAGTGCTGGGTTATTTTTTAAATTCACGATGGACTTTTAAAAATAACGACGAGGCCAATCCAAAGAAAAAATTCTTGAAATACTATTGTGTGTACCTATTCTCTTTGGGGGTAAATGTTTTGTTTATGGATATTTTGGTAGAATATCTGGGAATTTACCCATCACTATCTAACATCATTACCATAGGCATTACCTTTATTACCAACTATGTAGGCACTAGATTTTGGGTATTTAAAAAGCCAGTTGCAAACTAGTAATTTTATTTTCACACCTAGATTATTCTATTTTTAAAAGTATATTTGAAAATAGGGGTGTTACTTTTGTTTAGTAAGTATATTTTTTGATTTTAAATTATTATTTAATCATGTCTAGAACGCTACTTGTCATTGATGATTCAAAATCGATTCTATCGGTAATCTCGTATATTTTTGCTTCAAAATATACGGTGGTAAAAAAGCTGAATGGGGTAGAGGCTCTAGACTGGATGCATGCAGGGAATATCCCTGATATCATTGTTTGCGATATTAATATGCCAGAGATGGATGGCTTTGCATTGCTTCGACATTTGAAATCTAGTGGGCTTTTTGAAGATATTCCAGTGATTATACTTTCTAGCAATGACAACAGTGTAGAGAAGATTAGGTGTCTGCGATTAGGTGCCGATGACTATTTGGTGAAGCCTTTTAACCCCGAAGAATTAGATGCTAGAATAGCAAACCTAATCAAAAGAACAGAAAAATATGTAAAGTAAATATCATGTCGCTTTTACGTATAGCCTATCTCGAAACACCTTTTTTACTCGCTGAGCAGTTGCAGGAGCAGTTGAAAGCACAGGCCTATTTAAAGGCTTTTGAAGATGTAGAGAGTTTGGTAGAGGCCACCATCGTTGAGCCCTATCTAGAAATAGATGCCGTAGTACTATATGGAAACCTTTTTAGCCCCCAAGTGGTGGCAATGGTGCAACAAATTCGCCAGCAATTGAATTTAAAATTTCTGCCCTTGGTATTGATAGGTGACCCTATAAATAAAGAAACGAGGCAATTGGCACTTCAATATCAGGTCGATGACCTATTTCATCAAGATGTCTTTCCTGCCAATTTGATGCTGAGGTTGCAATTTCTTGTGACTTGCAAGCAAAGAATTTTTGAAATTGAAAACAATGAACTTGTGTCGGCACAATCGTATAAAATAAAGGCCTCTAAAAGAGTTTTCGACATTGTCTTTTCTTCGCTCGCCGTCATCCTATTTTCACCCCTAATATTAGTGATTGCCGTAATGATTAAATCAAGCTCTAAAGGTGCGGTACTTTATGCCTCCAAGCGAGTGGGGACAGGCTACCGCACTTTTGATTTTTATAAATTTAGAACAATGATGCCCGATGACGACAGCCATGTATATAAACCATCCATGACCCATCAAAACAATGCTCATAAGCATCAAATAAGTGTAGATAATGAAAGCCTTTGTTCATCGTGTATGGAAAAGGAAATTGCTTGCCAAAATATGCTTTTTAAAGATGGCGAAGCCGTATGTGAAAAACTGCATAAGTCTATAAAAAAAGACATATCGGCGGCTACATTTATAAAAGTAAAAGGAGACCCAAGAATTACCAAAGTAGGGCAATGGTTGATAAATACCAAGATGGATGAGCTGCCGCAACTGTTCAATGTATTGATTGGCGACATGTCTATTGTGGGAAATAGACCCCTCTCAATGTATGAGGCAGAGCAAATTACTACTGACAAATTTATTGCCCGATTTATGGCACCAGCAGGTATGATAGGAGTTTGGCGTGCCAACAAAGAAGGCAAAAATAGCATGACGGAAGAAGAAAAAAGAACACTTGATAACACTTACACCATCAATACTAGTTTATTAGAGGATATAAAAATTATTTTTAAATCAATATCTACATTGTTTCAAAGATAAAAGCAATAGCTATGTCAGCAGCTACTACATTAATTGGCGTTTACAAATAAAATGCACAGGAACTTGAACAGCGATTCGGTAGCTGGCTGGGGCAATTTTCCTCGGCTTAAAACCCACTTAAATACATTGCATAACATCGCAGAAGCTCAAAAACTAGTGCAAGAGCCTGTGTCCATTATTGCGAGGGGGCTAGGCCGTAGTTATGGCGACCAAGCCATAAATATTCAAGGAAATACTGCGGTACTTACGCATCTGAATAAGTTTATTTCATTTGACAAACAGCAAGGCATTTTGCAGTGCGAGGCTGGGGTAAGCCTCGACGAAATCATTACCTATTTTGCACCCAGAGGCTGGTTTCCTAGTATATGTCCAGGAACCAAGTTTATAACTATTGGCGGTGCTATTGCCAATGACATTCATGGCAAGGCACACCACGTCGATGGCTGTTTTGCCAATTGTGTTATTGCTTTCGATACCCTTTTGGCCAGCGGTGCAGTAGTAACAGCTAGCCGCACCGAAAATACAGATTTGTTTTGGGCTAGTTTTGGAGGTCTTGGTTTGCTTGGTATTATAGTGCGTGCAACGTTGCAATTGCGTAAAATAGAGACTACATTTTTCAAACAAAAAGCTATTAAAACCAAAAGTCTTGACGAGCTACTAGACGCCATAGACGATGCCGATAAGCATTACAATTATTCAGTAGCTTGGATAGATTCGATGGCCACTGGCCAATATTTAGGTCGAGGCGTGCTTACAGTTGGCAACGCAGCATCAATTACCGACTTGCCGCCAGCAAAACGGGCAAACCCATTGAGTATAGGTAAAAAATCAACATTAAAATTGCCGTTTTATTTTCCCGAATTTGCATTGAATAGTTTCACAGTAAGGTTACTGAACGAGGTGATTAATTTTACCCAAAGCAATACCCCAGAAATTTGCCATTATGAAAAGTTTTTCTTCCCTTTGGATGCCATTCACGACTGGAATAAAGGCTATGGTAAGCGAGGCTTTATTCAATACCAATTTGTGATTCCTGAAGAGCATGGGCGAAAAAACATACGTACTGTATTAGAAAAAATAGCAAATAGTGGCTGTGTGCCGTTCTTAAATGTGTTGAAAAAATTTGGGGCACAGCAGGGGCAAATGTCTTTTCCCATTCAGGGTTATACCTTTGCCATTGATTTTCCTGTTACTACTTCATTGCCTTTGTTTATTAAAGAACTCGATAAACTAATACTGGATTTTGGTGGTCGTATATATTTGGGCAAAGACGCCATGCTAGACCAACAAACCTTTGAAGCCATGTACCCGCAAGCCGAAGATTGGAAAAAAGTAAAATATAAGTACGACCCCAACAACAAATTTCAATCGGCAATAGGACAGCGATTGGCGTTGTGCTAATGACACAAAAAATCTTATTTACGACAATGCTTCAAAACATACATATACACAAGGCAGCGACTTTTTCAGGTCATAAAGACTGTATTTACGCATTGGAGAAAGAGACTAATGAAACATTTTTTTCGGCTGGTAGCGATGGGTTTGTAGTAAGGTGGTCGATTTCAAAACCAGACGAAGGCGAGTTGATTGCCCAAGTAGCCAGTTCGGTGTATGCCTTGCATTATTTACCATTTGAAAACCAATTGCTGGTAGGGCAAAATCATGAAGGAATTTATAAAATAGACTTGTCAAACAATGCCATCATTCAGTCGGCCAAAATTACTACTTCTCAAATATTTGACATAAAATCGAGCAACAAATATATATTGATTGCTACTGGCGATGGGCTGCTAGTTTCGCTATCTAGGCAAGATTTGAGTGTAGTAAGTAAAATCAAATTGTCAGAAAAAAGTATTCGATGTATTGCTATCAATCCGCTACATGGCACTTATGCGGTAGGTTGCAGCGATTTTTCTATTCAAATTTTTTCATTTTCAGGCAATCAGTTGCTGCATAGATTAGAGGCTCATAGCAATTCAGTATTTTCACTAGCCTACTCGCCCGATGGTAAATATTTGATTAGTGGTAGTCGAGATGCGGCACTCAAAATTTGGGAAACAGAAAATTATCAATTACATCAATCTATTCCTGCACATTTGTTTGCAGTAAACAACATATTGTTTAGTGAAAATGGTCAATATTTTGCCACCGCAAGTATGGATAAAACCATCAAATTGTGGAATGCAGATAGTTTTAGATTGCTGAAAGTAATAGACAAAGCAAGGCATGCCAGCCACACTACCTCGGTAAATAAATTGTTGTGGCTAGGGAACGAATTGGTTTCGGCCAGCGACGATAAGAAAATTTTCCTGTGGCAAATCGAGGGATTAGTGTAGGCAAAAAGGCAAACAATATTTGAGAATACTTTTTAAAATTCGCCGCTAAAAAAATTCTTTTTCTAACTTTACATTTCAGAAAGAAAAATTTCAAATATAAAATATAATTCATGAATTACGATGTAGTAGTGATAGGGTCTGGCCCCGGTGGATACGTTGCCGCCATTCGTTGTGCCCAATTGGGAATGAAAACGGCATTGATAGAAAAATACCCCACACTTGGCGGCACCTGCCTTAACGTAGGCTGTATTCCTTCAAAAGCTTTGCTAGATTCTTCAGAGCATTACCACAACGCTGCACATACATTTGCTACGCATGGTATAGAATTGAAAGATTTGAAAGTCAATTTGAAACAAATGATTTTGCGTAAGAGTGAAGTGGTGAAACAAACTTGCGATGGCATCAATTTCTTGATGAAAAAAAACAAGATTGACGTGCTGCAAGGCATAGGTTCGTTTGTAGATAAAAATACTATTGCTGTTACCAACGACAAGGGCGAAGTAAAGGAAATAAAAACCACCAAAACCATTATTGCCACAGGCTCTAAGCCGGTTTCATTGCCTACAGTAAAGATTGATAAAACTAGAATTATTACCTCTACCGAGGCTTTGAACATGACCGAGGTGCCTAAAGAATTAATAGTAATAGGTGGTGGTGTTATAGGCATGGAACTAGGTTCGGTTTATGCTCGACTAGGTGCAAAAGTAAAAGTAATAGAATATTTAGATGGCCTTATCCCTACTATGGACAAGGCACTAGGCAAGGAGTTGCAGAAGTCGCTTACCAAATTGGGATTTGAATTTTACTTTAATCACAAAGTGACTGGTGCTACTGTAAAAGGCAAAACGGTAACCATTACTGCCGACGATAAAGAGGGTAAAAAGGTAGAATTTACAGCAGATTATTGTTTAATGTCAATTGGAAGAAAACCATTTACTGAAGGCCTAGGCCTAGAGAAAGCAGGTGTGCAGCTAGATGAACGGGGCAGAATAGCGGTCAATGACCATTTGGAAACCAATGTTGCAGGCATATATGCCATAGGCGACGTAGTAAAAGGTGCCATGCTGGCTCACAAAGCCGAGGAAGAAGGCGTATTTGTGGCCGAGGTGATGGCTGGTCAGAAGCCACACATTAATTATAATTTAATTCCAGGGGTGGTTTACACTTGGCCAGAAGTAGCATCTGTAGGTGCTACCGAAGAACAGTTGAAGGAAAAAGGCGTTGCATATAAAACAGGTTCGTTTCCATTCAAAGCATCTGGCAGAGCTAGAGCAAGTATGGATACCGATGGATTTGTAAAAGTGCTGGCCGACAAAAATACCGATGAAATACTAGGCGTACACATGATAGGTCCACGTGCTGCCGATATGATTGCAGAGGCTGTAGTTGCTATGGAGTACCGTGCCTCGGCCGAAGACATAGCCCGCATGTCGCATGCCCACCCTACCTATACAGAGTCTATGAAAGAGGCCTGCCTTGCTGCTACTAGCAATAGAGCGATTCATATTTAGAGAAAAAACTTTTTAATATTAACGAAGGAACCCCGCTTGGAAATAGTGGGCTTCTTTCTTTGATACAAAATATATTTTGAATACAGTAAATTAAAAAGGAACGTTAAACCCACCAGACCAAATCAATTGGGCAGAAAAGAAACTATGCTTGGCTCTTCCTTTATGATCTAAATCTACATAGGTATTGTTGTAGTTGGCAAATGCTCCTTTAAAGCTACCTTACACAAAAAGGTATTTAAAAAAATTGTATCTTATTGATGCACTGGCTACAATGACATATCCTGAAATATGAAAAGGCCCATCGTTGCGACGGCCAAAAAGTCTAGAATCAGTTTTGGGAATAGGTACGCCAGCACCAGCTTTTGCAAATACACTAAGCCAATGCATTCCATTTTTACTGTGCAAAATGTTCCATCTTTTTACCCCATTTATCATACAATAGTTTCCTCCATTGGTATGCTCGAAGCGTACAAAATTGATATCTACTAGAGTATCTAAATCATACTTTACATTATTTATAGTACCTTTTACACGCAGTGTTTGATTGTCGGGTAAAACGTATTTGATATGATCCCAACTGAATTCTATGCCCCAATCTCCTTTTTTGTTGAACATGTAGCCAAGGTTAAAAATATATTGGGGTACTGAAATAGATCGATGAAATAAATCGTCATAATCTGGCTGATCTACAGCTTTAGCATTTTGTATTTCAAAATCATAATTGGCATTTTCATGATTTGTAAAATGAATAGTGCTATTGGTGTACCAATCTCTATGATAGCCCCATGTAACGTATATGCTACCTCTACCAGCTTTGTTTTGTGTAGGGCAGTTGCAGTTGTCTTGGGCAAAGGAAGTAGGTATAAAGCCTAGCATGAGTGCTGAAAAACAAAAGAGTAATCGAGATTGATTTTTAAAATTCACAGGCTAGAAGAATCTACTTTTATGGATAGTATATTTACTATTATATACAAAAGTAGATAAATAAAAAGGAAATAAAAACACCAAAAGGTATTGAATGCAAAAGGGGTATAAAAAATGAATTTTATACCCCTTTCAAAACAATGTCAATCCAAAATTATTTATATGCTCATCAATTCTTTCAAATCTGCATCTTCAATTTGTTTTCTTTTGTCGGCCATGTTTAGGAAGTTTTGATACACCTCGTCTAGTTTTGGCTTGTCTATCGTGTAGCCGAGTACTTGCAAGCGGTGACCAAGGGCAGCACGACCACTGCGAGCGGTAAGTATAATTGACGACAAATCAGCTCCTACATCTTCTGGATTTATGATTTCATAGTTTTCACGGTGTTTCAAAAATCCATCTTGATGTATGCCTGAAGAGTGAGCAAAAGCATTTTTGCCAACAATGGCTTTATTTGCTTGAACAGGCATTCGCATCAAGCCTTGCACCAACTGACTAATTGGGTACAGTTGCTTGGTATTGATATTGGTTTCTAGATTTAGACTTGGGTGACATTTCATAATCATAGCCACTTCTTCTAGCGAGGTGTTGCCAGCCCGCTCGCCTATTCCATTTATGGTACATTCTACCTGCCTAGCACCGTTGGCAAGTGCTGCAATGGCATTGGCAGTAGCCAGCCCCAAATCATTGTGGCAATGTGCCGAGATGATTGCCTTATCTACATTTTTCACATTGTCTATCAAATATTTGATTCTCGCCCCAAATTCCCAAGGCAAGGTATAGCCAGTGGTATCTGGGATATTGACTACTGTAGCACCAGCGGCAATTACAGCCTCTACCATTTTGGCTAGAAATTCTATATCGGCACGACCAGCATCCTCGCAAAAGAATTCTATGTCTTCCACATATTTTTTGGCATATTTTACCGCAGCTACGCCTTGCTCTATCACCTTTTCACGGGTAGTACGCAACTTATGCTCTATATGAATGTCAGAGCTGCCTATGCCAGTATGAATTCGTTTGCGTTTGGCGTATTGCAATGCCGCAACAGCACTATCAATATCAAGTTCTTTGGCTCTTGTCAGTGCACAAATAATGGGTTCGGTTACTGCCTTGGATATTTCTACTACCGAATTAAAATCGCCCGGGCTAGATATAGGAAAACCTGCTTCTATTACATCTACGCCAAGTAATTCCAGTGCTTTGGCCACCTCTATTTTTTCTACGGTGTTCAATTGGCAACCAGGCACCTGCTCGCCATCACGAAGGGTGGTATCAAAAACATAAACTCTATTTCCCATAATTACTTTGTTTATTTATTCATTAAAAAGCCATTCCCTAGTATTGAGAATGGCTTTGAAATTAGTTTTCAAAATCATTACCCAACGTGTATTGCCAATGCTTTTGGGAGCAGATAGGCAAAGATACAGTAGTGCAGTGATTTCATAAATATTTTTTTACAGCTTTTAAAACTCTTTATATTAATTCATAAGTTATAATTCATAACTCATAATTAAATTACGGCTTTTACAAAAATAAAGAATAAAATTAAATTATAGAATGCTTTAGCAGAAATTTAATGGATACTATTGAAAAGTTGCGGCAAAATGGGATGATGCGATGTTTGTAGGTGTATAATCTTACTGCAGGAACATCTATACAGTAACTGCAAAAGGTGAAAGTACGTTAAGGAAAAAGATAGTTCTAGAATAATTTAATTAGTATCTTGACCTTCTTGCCAATAATGGTAAGAGGGTTTCTTTATCCACAGTTAAACACATACCAATCCACAATAAAATATGAAAAAATACAAATACATTTATCTATTGCTATGCCATTGCTGCTTGTGTTTTAATAGTACCTATGCACAAGGCGTTTTGTATAACATAGACTTCAAAAATGAACTTACTGCCTTCAATGGGAAAGGAATATTGGGAAGCCTGACCGATAATGTATGGAACAAGACAAATGCCATCAACACTTCAAATATATCTCTGGTAGATTCTAAAGGCAATCCATCTGCAGTTAAATTGACGTCCAGCGGTATAGATGGAACATGGAACCAATCTTTCGCTTTTGGCTGGGGTGAGTTTGCGGATTATTGGGTACTTAAGAATAATGGCAATGCCAATATCACAATAACCAATGTAAAGCCCGGAGAGAAATTCGAACTTGTCCTTCTTTGTTTCGGACCATCGCAAGGTAGGGCTATGAAGGCCAGCCTAAATGGCGGCACACCGAAGCAGACCTCTGGCAATGGAGGGGCGCTGCAATGGGCTCCCATACCTAGTTCAGAATCAAATTATATACAATTCTCGGGTACAGTGCCAGCCGATGGAAAATTAAGTATTACCCTTACCTGCATAAGTGACGAGGCCGACATACAAGGTCTTCAACTTCAGGTTGGAAATATTGTTTTGCCTACATTGGGTAATCGAATGTATCAACTTGGTACAGACCTGAAAGCAGGATACGACCTAAAAGTGATGTCCATCGGTACCAGTCTTACTGATCTTCCTTATGGATTGTCTTGGCCTACAGAACTTCAAAATGAATTATGGAGCAAATACCAAGGGCATGAAATCATATCCAATCGTGCCATATCTGGATCTAATTCTCGAAGCGGCAAGGAAAACATAGTACAATGGGTGGGGTTGGATAACCCTGACGTAGTATTCATCGAATACGGCATCAACGATGCTGAAGGCGTACCAATGAATGAAGTGAGGGCAAACTTGGATTTTATACTTTCTGCCATTCTCACTAATAATCCAAAGGCTGACATCATATTTCAAACCATGAGCAATTGCATTGGCTCGGCAGCAACAGCGAGGCCACAACTCGAGGCTTACTATCAGCTATACAGAGACTATGCTGCGTTCAGGGGATATACACTTATCGATAACTATCCGTTGTGGAAACAGCTACTGGAGACAGACCCAAGCCTTTGGGCTACATACCTGCCTGACAATATACACCCAACCCATGAAGGCAGGCTAGCTACTGTAATTGAAAACATGGCAAAGGGGGTTGAATCGGCAAAGCCAAGAGTTGTAGCACCAGAAATGTCTTTTGCAGCAGGCAAAATAAGCATAGCAACCACTACACCAAATGCCAAGATATACTATACACTCGATGGATCAATCCCGACACCAAACAGCACACAATACACTTCTACATTTGCATACGACAATAGTAAAACCATCAAGGCAATTGCTTTAGCATCTGCACATAATGCCAGCATCATTGTATCTAGCAAAGACTTAATTACAAGCAGTGAGGAAATTGTTTGTAACAAGGATATATTTATATACCCTAATCCAGCCAATACAAATTTATACCTATCGTCAGATTATTCGAATCCTACATCATATGAAATATTGACAATCCAAGGAAAGACTATTCAAACAGGCATGGCAGGTAACTTTTTCATTCCGATAGCATCGCTCGCCTCAGGAATATATACTGTTAAAATTAAATATAATGACAAAATACTTACTCACAGGTTTATCAAAGAATAAGGAAGCATATAATTCACAATCATGGTCATAACTTAAGTTTAAAATACATTAGTGCAGAAAGAGACTATAGGTAAAGTTAGCATTCCGATAGAAATGTTGAGGGCTGGTGTGTATATTATCAAATTGACCAATGATAGTGAAACGGTTACTAATTGTTTTATCAAAGAATAGAATTGATTTTAAATTAAAAATAATATGAAAAATTTCTTATTGTTTTTATTGCTCCTTATAGTAGGGTCAAGTTATTGTCAATCTGTAACCAGCTACGATGCTAGTGGAAATATTTTAGTTGACAGTAAACCATTCTTTCCTTTTGGATGCTATGGAATTTTTTGGGAAAATCCTTTATCCGAGAAGCTCAGCTCTCTTGTTGAAATGGGCAAAGCAGGCATAAACATTGTATGCATGGAGGATATTGGCGAAAAGGATGGGCCAGGATTCGCCAAAGTGCTGGATGAAGCACAAAAGAACAGTATATATGTCATGATTGGCACTCCCTATGCACCTTATATGAAATGGAGGGCTATGGAAAGAAAAAAACATCCTGCTACCTTTGGCTATACAATATGTGACGATGCAGACAATGGCAAGTTCACGTTATCAGAATTAGCTACCATTCATTCTGAGATTAAGCAAGAGGATCCAAACCACATCACTCATCTAACACTTACAGGTTGGAATAGCACCAGGCGTAGCATGGCTTCGGAATTTATTGCAATTCCTGACCTTTGCAGTTACCAATGTTATCCCATTTGTAAACATAAAGATGCGGATTTTACAAAATCGAACGCTTTGACTGAAACCTATAAGCGTACTCTGGAATATGTATTGGAGGCTGAAAAAGCTAAGAAACCATTCATCATGTTACCACAAACCTTTTCTTGGGGAAGTCAATCCAATAGTCCCTGTTATCCATCCGTTGTTGAGCTGCGCAACATGATATATTCTGGGCTTGCGGCTGGAGTAAATGGTATTATTAGTTATGACTTTTCTTTTGATTTGGTGAACAATGAGAAATTGTTGTGGGAGGAATTTTCTAACCTAGCCAAAGATATAAAAAACATAGAAGGATTATTATTTCAAAATAACTTGACTCGGCATATCACTAATGATAATGAATTAATATTCTCAACCTGGAGAAAAGGCGATAGCACGTTATTTGTCATTGTAAACACCTCTTACAACTCTCCAAAGAATATAAATCAAATGATAAGTTGGGGTCTAGGAAATAAATTAATTCCTATTTCAAATCGAATGGATAATGGGCTAACGATTGAGGGAAAAAATATTAAAGGAGTTCTTCAGCCACAGTCTGTACACGTATATGTCTCCGTGCCCGTCATTACAGACGTTAATGAACACTTACATTATACTCCCTTATCTATTGAATCCAACCCTGCTTTTGCAACATTGCGTATCCTCGGTAATATTTATAATGGTTCTACTTATGAAATATTTTCAATAGAAGGTAGGCTGGTTCAAAAAGGTATCTTGGATGCAGCACTTATTTCAGTGGAAGGCACAGAGCCAGGAATATACATATTCAAAGCCCAGTCAAAAACTGCAGTAAGCATGTCGAGATTTATAAAACAGTAGCATTTGTATATTTAAAAGTCAAAAGTGTCATGCATACAATAAAAATAAAATCTTGCATATACATAGTATTTGTAGCGGCAAATATTGGTGTATAAACTCCCAAAAAATACCATAGCCGACAATGTCAAGGTGTTGAATTTTGGTTTTCAAAACGATGGTGGTATTACCCGCATCATTACCCTTTGTATGGTAAACCCAAATACCAATAAACCCCATATTTGCATTCTCAACTCGCTTTTGACATCGGGTTGTAAAGGGTAAGCATACGCAGTAATTCTACAAATTCTTTGCCCTCGCTATAGTCGCAGCCTTTGATGGTAAGGGGTTGGCTGTTTTTTGTATTAATACTTATCTCCACAGAGATAAATTTTGGTTCTGTAATATTAATGGAAACAATGTCTTCGTAGTGTATTTGCTCTAGGGTGGTTTCATTGTATTTATTTACACCTATGTAAAAAATACGAAGATCTGTAGCAATAAATAACCCAACGGTGGTATGAAAATTCCCTTCCAAAAGTTTCAGCATGGTTTCCTCTTTGCCCAGTGCATGAGCCAATGAGTCAAATGCCAAGCCACCTGTTCCTCACTCATAATTAAAAAAAGTAGCTGGTTGAAGCTTTATTTATTCTATAGACATTTTTCCTTTGCCTACCATTATACCACTGCTAATGATGGTGTAGGTATATATGCCTTTTTGCAAATCGCCTTTTTGTAAGAGTTCATTGCTGTTGATTTGGGTGTATTTCTTTACATTCTTCCCATTGATGTCAAATAGCAATACATCTACTACAGGGTGCTTGCTGTGGTCTAGCTGTAAACTAAACTCATTGACAATAGGCTGAGGCACTATAGATGCAGAGGCTGTAGCCAATTCCTGGTTTTCTACAGCGGTAATGGTACGATTGGCCACCGATTTCACATAATTAACCAAAGCATCATTTTGTGCAGTGGCTTTAATGTTGGCTGGCAGTTTTCTCAAATACCATTTTACCCTCCAGCTTGCGGTGCTATTGGCAGGAATAGAGGTGTATGGCCCTTGCAACTCATAAGACAAATAACTATTGTCGTCTCTGATAAATACTTTAATCTCGTTCTCGCTAGGTGCTTGTTTGTCTGCTGGTGTATCTTTAAATTTTTTGATAAATACCACTCCGCCATTCTGCACATTAGCATACCAGCCTTCTGCACCGTCGCTGCGGAAACTACCGCCTTTATTGGTGGTTACTTTAGCTGAATCGTGGTCGTACCACACAATACCGTTTTTGGTCGTTGTCCATTTGGCCATATCAGTACCTGTACCAGAACCAATGGGATAAAAAATTAAACCGCCAGAGGTTATTTTTGTTACTTCCCAGCCACATACCATTCTTGGTTTAGAGTCGGTATTTTTAATGATGTAATCAATAACCACTGAAGTATCGGCAGCAGAAACGGATATTTTTTTCATTACCGACATTTTCAAAGCCGCTTCCTCCTTGCCTACCAGCATTATTTTGTTGCTGTCTATCGAGGCTGTGTAGGGCTGGTTGTCAATATTTGGTGGTGGTGGCCAGTTCCAAATCGATTGTGGGGCTGGTTGCAAGGAAGAACCGAAGTCGTTGTCGTTTCCGTTCAATTTTTTCTTTTGCGTTTCCGCAGTGCCTAGTTTGAAAGAGGTAATTCGCCCACCTACTGCGGGGTCTACTTCTAGGCTCATTCCAGCGAAATTGAGATAATATTTGCCATTGGTAGTGGTGGGTGCTACGTCGCCCACTTGAGCGAGTGCAGGAAAAGCAATGGCAGCAGCCAAAGCCACGGTAGTGGATAGTTTTTTCATAAATTAGATTGTGGTTAATAAAGCAATATAATCTAATTTATTCAAACAATATTACAATAATGCTTTAAATCCTTTTTGGTTTAATCCAAGAACAGAGGCTTCTACTTTTTCTTTCAATGAGGTTTTATAAGCTACTAATTTTTGACTTACTGCCTCATCAAAAGCACCAATAATCTGTGCGGCCAATATCCCTGCATTGAGTGCACCATTGAGTGCTACGGTAGCTACGGGAACGCCACCTGGCATTTGCAAAATAGACAATACCGAATCCCAGCCATCAATTGAATTGCTAGATTTTACGGGAACGCCTATTACTGGCAATGTAGTCAATGATGCGACCATACCTGGTAAGTGTGCCGCACCACCTGCACCAGCAATAATTACCTTTAGCCCTTTTTTACTAGCCTCTTGTGCATACTCGACCATGCGTAAAGGAGTGCGGTGAGCAGATACAATGCTGATTTCATAAGCAATATTCATTTGCTCTAAAAATAAAGCAGCTTCTGACATGATTTTTAAATCGGACTGGCTGCCCATGATGATGCCTACTAACGGTTTTTCCATAGGAATTTATGCTTCTACTTTGATAATTTTTTTGATGTATTCTGCTTTAATTTTTAATGCTTCAATAGTATCCTCAAGTATGGTTACGTGTCCCATTTTGCGGAAGGGTTTGGTATATTTTTTACCATAAATAAATGGAAATACCCCAGTAATGGAAAGTGCATGTTCTATACCTTTGTATTGGGCTATCCCATTAAACCCTGGTTCGCCTAGTAAATTGACCATAGCAGCAGGTTTTATTTGCATGGTACTGCCAAGTGGCAGATCAAGAATAGCACGTAGGTGCTGTTCATATTGCGAGGTATAATTGCCTCTAATAGTTTGGTGACCGCTATTGTGTGGGCGTGGGGCGACCTCGTTTACCAATAGTTGACCATCGTGGGTTAAAAACATTTCGACGGCAAGCAAACCTACCATTTCTAATTTTTCTATGACCTGGATGGCAATAGTTTTAGCCTCCTCTTCAATCTCTTTAGCAATATCTGCTGGAGAAAATAAGAACTCAACGAGATTTTGCACAGGGTGAAATACCATTTCTACCACAGGATACACCATCACCTCGCCTTTGGGGCTGCGGGCAACTATTACCGAAAGTTCTTTGGCAAATTTTACTTCTTTCTCTAATAGCCCTTCTCCATCCAATGCTTTTGCAATGTCTGCAACCGAACGAATGGCCTGCACCCCCCTGCCGTCGTAGCCCGAGGTTCCTAATTTTTGAAAAACTGGAAATAAATGCTGGTGTTGCTCTATTTCCGATTTGTTTTTGATGAGCACAAAATCAGAAGTCGGTATTTGATGGTCTTTGAAAAATTGTTTTTGAATACGCTTATCTTGTATAATGCGGATTACGCGAGGTTGAGGATATACTTTTGTGCCTTCTTGCTCTAATTTTTCTAGTGCATTGACATTGATATTTTCAATTTCGATAGTGAGCAAATCTTTGCCTTTGCCAAAATTATACACAGTGTCGTAATCGGTGAGGCTGCCTTGGGTAAATGAAGAGGCGTAAGGTACGCACGATGCCTCGCCATCTGGATCAAGTATTGATGGATGCAGATTGAAGTCTAGGCAAGCCTGTACCAGCATTCGCCCTAGTTGGCCACCGCCTATGATTCCGAATTTTAGGTTTTGATAAAACATATTTGTAATAATGTAAATGCAAAAATAGGAATCAAAATCATAATAACCCGATTGCTGTAAAAAAAGAAACTCTGACTACCGCATTGCGATAGCCAGAGCCTTTAACTAACCATATAAAAAATAAACAGCTGTTTCTTTTTAAAATTTGTACACAAATGCACAACCAAGAGTCATTTGTTGCATAGAGGATATGAATTTACCATCAGCATCTTTTTCTTTTGTTTCGTAATAATAAATTCCATTTTCTTTGCCTTTTGAATCTGCGGGATTTGTACCAAACCTTGTTGGTGAAGTATCTAATCTAAATTCTGGCTTTACAATTAAGTGTCCATTTGCAAGGGTAATTGGGGCAGTTATTGTCAAAGAATTGTTTGTTGCACCAAAATATCTAACGAAATATTTATCTTGAAAATGCTCAAATCTTGCACCTATGCCAATCATATCCGTAATTTGATAATTTGCATATACTGCAACACCGCCCCATGGCAAGAAAGTCATTGTTGAATCTGTACCTTCAGCAATTCTAGCAGCTTTAGCTGAGGCTTTGAATGTAGAATCTCCCACATACATACCCCAAGCAGCATTAACTCCTAAGTAAAACTTATCTGTTATTTGATAACCAGTTGTTAAATCCCAAAGATGTCTGCTGAACTTACCACCGCCAAACACTGTGGCAGGATAATAATCATTGCTTACTCGCTTTCCTGCAATGTTATTATTTGATTTAAAACCATCATCATTAGTTCCTCCTATATAATTTATGTAAATATTAAATCCATCGGCAGGTTTTAAAAATAATTGTGCTATAGCGGATTTTTGTGTCTTCCAGTCAGTCATTCCATCCCAGTTATTAACTATACCCACCATCAAACCAAAATTGTCCGTGAAAGCATAATTTGCTTTTGCACCCACATGGTAGAAAGGGCCGTTGTTGAATAGATTAGATAATGAATAATGGTAATTTACAGGGGCATCAATAACTTCGTAACCGACATGAGTTCCAAATTGACCAACCGTAAATGATAGTTTAGATGTTGCTTTGTAAGTCCAATAAGCTTGTTTTATTGAAATTCCAGATCCGTATAAAGATTTTTGGTAAAAGTTTGAAGGAGAGAATGCTCCTGCACCAAAATTAGTTTGATTTCCAAAGTTTCCCAATTCAGCATTTGGCCCAAAAGTTAAATCAATGACCATGTCTGATTTTTTGTTTGAATACATTGCTTTTAATTGAACTAAACCTAAAGCAAATTGATTAGTTAATCTATCAAATGCCCTACCTGCTGGATAACCGCCTAAAATACCAACCCCATCTGGAGTTAAGGGTGTTATTGAACCTGGTGTAATATCCTGTTGATTCCCCATCAAATTACCTGAAGGATTTCCTTTTAATGAGGTCAAGTAATAAGAATCGATATAGCCAGATAAAGTTAATTTTCCTTCGTCGGTACTATCTGTTTGTGCTGTGGCTGTAAAGCCTAAAAACAAAAAAGTACAAATCGCAATCAGTTTTAATTTTAGCATAAATTTGTTCGTTAAAGTGAGTAAAATTGTATTAAAATTATAATTAAAGTTGTTCAAGAATAACAGACATGATTAAATAACTACGAATAGTTATAAATGAACATAAGTAAAAATACGTATCCACAATATTAAATACAACCAATATGCCTTATATTTTTTAATATTTATTGTTTAATGATGTTTTTTATGGCCAAAGTGCTATTTATTTGCACTTACTACAGATTTGATGGTTCAATTTTGGCAAAAAATATAAAGTTGCATTATTTCCTAGCTGCAAAATTATTTTAAAAGGTGTAATAAATTTATTGAAAATATGATTTTACATTTCGCATATAGACATGTTATATCTAATTAATGTTGACATAGTAAAATATGAGGTTAAAATTTTAAGTATATTTAGACAAATACTATACAAATATTTAATATGCCTATTAATTTCTATGTTAAAACTTTTTATTTAGCATTGGATAAGTGGTCTAGGAAAAATACATTTTATGGCGGTAGTTGCTCAAATTACTAAAATTGAAAATCGTCCAACGATACTTTCTTTTTCAAATCTACAGCTATTGTTTTGGGGAGATAGCCTGCCTTAATTTTTATAGATCCCTTTAGCTGTGCTTCTACATTTCCCATAATCATAATGGATGGCAATGCCGATACTACTTTTGCAGCATCGGGTACTAGTGTAAGGGTATATATTTGATTAGATTTCTTGGGCAACCGCAATTGCTCTTCAATGCGTATTTCGCCAACATCATTGCCATTGATATAAGCCCTCACATTTTGCTTTTTTAGCGATATAGCGTAGTTGTTAGGGTTTTCTATTCCTAATTCTATTTGAATCTTTACCGAGGTAAAAGTAACACTTAGTGGCTTGATGCTTTTAATATCGGTTGCACGAATATCTTTGTAAGTCATGCACGCATTGCAACACAATAGTACTAGTGCAACTGAAAGGAACAAATTTATCTTTTTCATAAGAATTGGTTTTTGTAACATCAAATTTAACTATAATTATACATCGGTAGGTCACTATCACATTTAATACATTAATGCTCACTTTAGATGAAAAAATATGCCCTTACAGATATTCATGGATGTATCAAAACTTTGCAAAAAATGCTCGAAGAGGTTTTGCCTGCTCACCCTGATACTACTTACTATTTCCTAGGAGATTATATTAATAAAGGCTCTGAGAGTAAAGCAACTTTGGATTATCTGCTGCAATTTTCTCAGCAACATGAATGTGTTTTTTTGAGAGGCAACCATGAGCAATTGGTGCTAGATGCACAATTACAATTACCACCTGATGAAAGTCGAATGCCTATAATAGAACCCATATTAAAAAGTTTTGGCATCAATCATTTGCGTGAAATGCCACTGCAATACCTAGATTTTATAAGGGAAATGAAATATTTTCAAGAACTAGACCATTGCTTGCTGGTTCATGCAGGATTTAATTTTGAAAATGAGAATATTTTTGAAGACACCTCGGCCATGCTAAACACAAAACAAATGAGGTATGATGTAGTAAAAGCAAAGGGGAAAACAATTGTACATGGGCATATTCCTTGCCATGTTGCACAATTAAAATTACAGATTGCCACACATTCCCCCATCATAAGCCTAGACACTGGCTGCGTGTATCGACACAACCAAGAATTAAGTACCCTTACCGCCATAGATTTGGATACTTTAAAATGCTATTTTCAAGAGAATATTGAGAGTGAGTATGAGATTGGGAAAAGGTAAAAATTATACTAAATCTATGCGACAATGTATAATCTTTGATTTAGTGGCTTGCAAAGCCACTAAATATTTTAATACAATTTGTATGTAATACGGCATTATTTACATAATGCGTATGCAACAAATAAAGAGTTAGAATATATGTTGCAAAATACTCATTCCCAAATGTAACACATCGAAACAGTCTATTGTCTTTTATTGGAGTAGTATAGAAATTGGTGTTTTACTTTTGTAAAGAAATTAGTTAATGGGCATTTAGTTTTTTGCTATGCTCAAAATTCTACTCCTTCAACTTCTTCAAATTTGCCAAACAAATTTTTGCACTATCTAGCGAAGACCCGCTAAAAT
>JAAFID010000180.1 GCA_013297765.1 Cytophagales bacterium
CGGGCAAGGTGCTTGCGGTAAGGTTTGCCACCGCCGAAGAACTAGACCATGGCCACGTCCACGGCGAGGGCGGTCACCATCATTGAGGTTTTTTTTGATGACCATACTGAAAAGATGCCAAGTAGTACAGTTCACTGCTAGGCATCTTTATAATATGGAGCATGTTGCCAAAATAGTTGGTTGCATTTATGGAAAATGAGTAAACTTTTGATTTACCTTTTTTGCCCGAATGCAGTAATTTGTTATTTGCTTAGTCGCAATACCCAATAATCTTTGCCACTACTGCTGCAAACGCTCTATCAACTTATTTTGATATTCTATAGTTTGCTTTAGTGCCGTTATTTGAGACTCGTATAGTGTAGTTAATTCAGAGGGAAAATTATGAAAAGTAGGATTTTCAATTGTAACTCCAGATTGAGTACAGTTTTTAAAAATATTTTTTGCTTCTTGTTGTATTAGGTTTTCGGGTGGCGTGTCGAGGTGTTCTGCAATTTCTATTAGTTTGTGTAGATTAATGCTGGTTTCTCCTCTTTCTAAATTGCTATAGCTTTGCTGGCTCATGTTGAGCCGTTCGGCAAGTTGCTCTTGGGTTATTTTCTTTTCTTCTCTTATTTTTTTGATTCTTTGACCTACAAATAACATAAAAGTAAAGTATAGTAGTTGAAATTATTTAGTGGTCTAACTTACTAACAAAGCGGTAGAAAACAAAAGAAATAACAAAGAAAAATTTATCCAAAGGTCATCTTCGTTCTGCAAAGATACTTTTTTTGTCATTTCTTTTTTTGTCATTTCGAACGAAGTGAGAAATCTGATATGCTCTATGTCGCAACGCCTGCAACACCTACACTTCCAGATGCTTCGCTTCGCTCTGCATGACAAAAATACCTCTTTTTTGTCTTTCCTTTTTTTGTCATTTCGAACGAAGAGAGAAATCGGAGAAGCTCTATGTCGCAATTACTAGCATTCAAAGCTGCTTGGTATGATAAACGTTATTATTTATACCTCTTCATTTAAAAATTTCCACGCAGGATTTTCTTCATTGATTAAAACTTCTTTTTTTGCTCTACTCCACCCTTTTATTTCTTTTTCTCTTTCTATAGCATTATTGATATAAGTATGGTGCTCAAAATAAACAAGGTTGTAACAATAATATTTGCCAGCGAAAGTTTTTCTTTCATGCGTTGAATCATGAAAGTGCTGTTGCATTCTTGTACATAAGTCATTGGTAACACCTGTGTACAAAACGGTTTTTTTAGGGTTTGTAGTGATATAGACAAAGTAATTATGGTCTTTCAATTTGTTTTTTTTATTTAAGCAATTGTTTTTAATTCATCTTTACTGTTGTTCTTTCCTTTTTTTTGTCATTCCCCTCTTTTGTCATTTCGAACGAAGAGAGAAATCTGATATGCTCTATGTCGCAACGCCTGCAACACCTACACTTCCAGATGCTTCGCTTCGCTCTGCATGACAAAGATACTTCTTTTGATTCTTTCCCTTTTTTTGTCTTTCCCTCTTTTGTCATTTCGAACGAAGAGAGAAATCTGATATGCTCTATGTCGAAATGCCTACAAAACATACACTTTCAGATGCTTCGCTTCGCTCTGCATGACAAAAATACCTCTTTTTTGTCTTTCCTTTTTTTGTCATTTCGAACGAAGAGAGAAATCTGATATGCTCTATGTCGCAATGCCTGCAACATCTACACTTCTAGATGCTTCACTTCGCTCTGCATGGTAAAAATACCTCTTTTTCTGTCATTCCCCTCTTTTGTCATTTCGAACGAAGAGAGAAATCTGAGAAGCTCTATGTCGCAATGCCTACAAAACATACACTTTCAGATGCTTCGCTTCGCTCTGCATGACAAAGATTAATAGAACAAAGATTAAAAAACTACTGCACCACCAACTTACTTTGCCCTACTATACTACCATTGCTGTGACGCAGGGCAACGCTGTACAGACCTTTCGGTAACTGGGCGATATTGCATTCAGTAGCCTCTGCAATTATAGACTGCTGTAGCACTTGCTGCCCTAGGGCATTGGTGATGGTAAGGCTACCACCTATGGCTAGTGGTGTAGCTATATGCACTATATCGCTGGCAGGGTTGGGGTATAGCAATAGCTGGCTTACGGCTACTGCACTGGCTAGACCTGCTGGTTCGCAGGTGGTAGAGAACTTTGTTACGTCGTCGTATCTCCAAAATCGGATTTGGAATCCACTGCCTCGAACACATACAAGTTTTAAATTAGGATTTGAAGTGCAAGATAAGCCGACATAGCGCTGCCCCGAGATAGGAGCTCTACCATCAATACTTGCCCCCCGAAGGTCTAGCGAAGATAGTTGGTTGGTATCGCAAAACAAATCACCAAGCCTTTCGCTTACAGAAACATCTATTGCCGACAGTTGATTGGTCATGCAATTCAAATGGTTCAAATACTTATTTTTGGTGATATTTATAGTTTTGAGTTGGTTTGAGTAGCAAACTAGCCTTAGCAAAGTGTCACAGTTGGTTACATCTATTGTTTTTAATTTGTTTTTGAAGCATTGCAATTCTGTCAACCATTTTTGACCGTTCATGTCAAGATGTGTTAAATTATTTTGGCTACAATTTATATAACGCAAATATTTTAAATTTGTAAAGTTAATAGTATCAAGATTGTTGCTACTAACATTTAAATAATTCAACATCGGAGTATAACTTAAATCTATGGCAGTGATTAAATTATCATTGATAGTCAAATACTCTAAATTTGTATTTTTCCTTAAATCTATTTTCTTAATTTTATTTTTTCCCAAACTAATTCCCTTTAAATGTATATTTTTGCTCAAGTCTACCTCTTCTATAAGATTATTCGTTGCAATAAGATATTTTAGATTTACAAAAGCTTCAATACCTATGATATTTTTAATGTTTTCATTGTCATATTCCTGATAACCTCTTAAATCTATAGTTTCTATTTTCTTTGCAGAATCTAGATTCACTACCCCATATTTATCTACACAATTGCAATTTTTTTCTCGCAGCACCCTTATAAAGTTAGTGTCACTAAGGGTGATTTGGCCTACTGCTGTAAAAGGCACTAGGGCAATGAAAAAGAATAATAATAGGTAGGATATTTTCATACTAAATTTTAGTTGGGTTCAAAATTATTGGATAAGATATGCAATATATGCCATACAAGCAATCTTTTGCTTTTAGTACTTGTGGTATATAAAATAGTAATATACTCATAATATGTGTACTAAAACCTGCTTTACAAAATAATCGAGTAGAGATACAAGAAAAACTGGTAAGGTTTTGTGTGTTGGTAATGTAGTTTTGTAGCATATTTTACAAAACTATAGACCAAATGAAACATTTTACATTTCTATCACCATTACATCGGCATACTATAATAGCCTATCTTTATCTATCTTTTTTATGCCTGTTGGCAAGCAACCTCTATGCCCAGCAGCCTAGCAAATACAACCAGTGCTCGGTACCTAGCCCTGTGCCTAGCAGTACGAAACAATTGCGAGATGGGGTACTGGGTGGCCCCAGCCTGAGTAGCAATGGTGGGGTATTTACCCCCAAAGGCGACCTGCGGGTACTGGTAATACATGCGGGGTTTATCAATACCGATCCTACGGTACCACTTACCGATGCCCGCCAATATGGATTTGAATTTGTGGGGACATGGCCCGTTAAGCCAGGTAACAACGCCACAGATGCTGTTTGGAACGATTGGCTAAAAACAGTACCAAGCTACGT
Source organism: Cytophagales bacterium (assembly GCA_013297765.1). Classification (GTDB taxonomy): domain Bacteria; phylum Bacteroidota; class Bacteroidia; order Cytophagales; family Cytophagaceae; genus REBA01. The sequence continues at coordinate 3,752 of JAAFID010000180.1, forward strand.
AGATCCTATTAATGGCGATATGCCCAGCATCTTTTTTAGAGACAATAATGAGTTCTCTGTTAATCCTACCCCTTCAAGCAATATCAGTGGTTCGGATCAACCTCAAAACGCTTTAAATGTTTCTAACTTTTACTATACCATGTCCAATGGTGCTTTTCGCCTAACAGGAGAGCCTTTCAAAGACCCAGCAACTGGCAAACCAGTGCGTATCAACATAGACCCACTTAGGTCTTGTGTAGAAACCAAAGCCGATGGTTCCCAAACCATTTGGGATGCAGATTTAGCTACTAGCTACAGCGAATGCAACATGCGGGTAATGGTAGAAATAAAAAAACTATATCCCAATTTTAACTGGGGCAGATACGACAATAGAATAAATAAAGGAGCAACACCCTATACAGAAGACAACAGTGCTACACTGGCTAGCCCAGTGAAAGATGGCATACCCGACTATGTGGTGATTGTGTACCGCAACAATAAGAGCTGGGTAGAGGGCAAAGAACCAGCCCCAGGTATGGAAGATAAATGGTTTCCACGGTCTACAGGTGGATATGCAAAGGTTGAGGGTATTAACCCTGCATTTACAATGGGTAATAATAATCAGTATAGAATGAGTAGCGATGGATTTATAATGCTAAATGGGGAGAATAGTGGAGGAGGATACAAAAATTTATTTATTCACGAGGTAGCACACATGCTGTATAATTCACCACATTATGCAGGAGCTAATGGTGTTTTTGGAGATAGGTTTAACGCTTCATACGGTCTAGGAATGATGAACTATGGAACTATTACAAGCTCTGCTCTTGCATGGGAGTCTTGGTTACTAGGCTGGATACCTGCACCCAAGTATGACCTGTCAGAAACCAACCTTCCTAGTGGCACAATAACATTGGGTGATTTTATTACCACCCGAGAGGCTATTCGCATAAAAATACCCACCCCAATAGGTGAGAAAAACCAATACCTATGGATAGAAAACCATGAGAAGAAAAACAAATTTGACAATCGAGATGATCTTTATACAATAGATGGATCGAACACTAGCATTCCCACAGCACCTAAAGGGCTATATATGTATGTAGAAAGTATGTTAGACAATAGAAACGAAGATATGGGGAAAATAAAATATGGTAATAGAATACAATCTCTTCATGGTGGAGGGCATCACGACTATGAAAGCACTAATTACTTTACAAAAGATTCACCCGCTCCTGACAATGATTTCTCTAAAAGAACATGGGATAATATTGTCTTTAACTGGAAACAAGTAAAAGCAAACCCTACATGTACCGAAAACGACCTAAGTCTATTACGGCTTAATAAACCTTTGGCGTTAGAACCCGACATAAATAAAATAATCTATGGTAATGAGGGCTCTGCAAACGAATGCAGCGACGTAAAGTGTAAAGAGAGAAAAATGGTGTGGAGTGCAGCAGGTGCCTATGATGGCTCAGTACCACAATCCAATTCTATGATGTTTAATAAAATAGGAAAAGCAGTAGGACTTAGTTGCAACCCTGTAGTATTGCCCATGCAAACGTTTGATGCTGCTAAGAACCAACTTTCTGCAATGCAACTCAATGGGATTTCTGTAACCATAATAAGTTACGTAAATGGAGTGTACACCCTTGACATCAAATTCAACGATACTGACATCAATACCAACCAACGGTACACTGGAAATCTAACACTAAAAGACATACCCAATGCTCTGTACGACCTTACAGTGAAAACTGATAGAACACTCACTCTTGACAAAAGCGGCACACCCAATAGAACAGACAAGGGTGTGAATGGTGAATATCCCGATTTTGTAACACCTAGTGTACTGGCAGTAGAGAGTGGTGCTACGATGCTCATAGAATATGGAGCTACTATGAGAGTCAAAGCAGGATCTACCCTGCAACTAAAGGCAGGCAGCGAATTGTATATAGTGGGCAACTTAATTATAGAAGATGGAGCATTTTTGTGTGTAGACCCAGCAATAGCAAAGCTAGTGCTGGCTTCGCCTAGTAGTCAAATCATTTTTCAGGGTGCTGCAAGAGCTGGAATGAATGCACTTTCAGGTGCTACTACTTCTAGCTTTTTAGATTTATGTACACTGCCTACCAAAAAAACAGGGCCAGGTACAGTGGTGTACAATACCAACCCCTATACACTTCCTAGCAATACCCTGTCAGGTAACAATACCTATATGTGGAATGCAAGCTACAATCCTTTACTAGCACAGGATTTAACGCTAATGTATGGTGCTAAACTAATCATACCTAAAGATGCCATGATGCTAGTGCCTGCTGGCAGGAAAATCAATATTTATGACAATTCAGAATTGATAGTAATGGATGGGGCAACTTTTTCTGTAGATGCCAATGCCAATATTTACCTAAATGATGCAGAAAGTAAACTTAATATAGACAAAGGATTTAAGCCCAACATTGTGACTACCTGCCCTGCACAGAACTATACAGGACTAGGGTTATGTGCCTTAGCAGACAAACTATTGCTGGAATATGGAACATTGGTAAGCAATGCAAGGCCTGTAATAAACCCATTAAATAATGGTAGAGGTAATTTATGCGTACAAACACCATTGATTGCTTCTGTAAAAAGTGGTGCTGCCCCATATACCTATAGCTGGAATAGAGGAAATCAATTTTTAGGTAACGCCACAGAATATACT
>JAAFID010000181.1 GCA_013297765.1 Cytophagales bacterium
TCCCCCATTTGGTGGCTGGGCCTATCGTAAGGCCTAAAGAGTTGTTGCCACAGTTGCAAAAGCAATTGACCATAGCCAATGATGACACTGGCAGAGGTGTATTTCTTATTGTGTGTGGACTGGTGAAAAAAGCCATTATCTCGGATTACATCAGTAGCAATTTTGTAGACCGTATTTTTGACAACCCTACTTTATACACCGGAATTGAGAATTTACTAGGTATCTATGGCTACACATTGCAGATATATTGTGATTTTTCTGGCTATTCAGATATGGCCATAGGGATAGCCTTATTACTGGGTTTCCACCTACCCGAAAATTTCAATGCTCCATACCAAGCCACCAGTCTTACAGAGTTCTGGCGGCGTTGGCACATATCGTTGTCAAGTTGGTTGCGAGATTATCTATACATTCCATTGGGCGGTAACAGGGTTGCTCCTTGGCGACAATTGCTTAATTTATTTCTCACCATGCTGCTGGGCGGGCTGTGGCACGGGGCTGCATGGAAGTACATTTTATGGGGTGCTTTGCATGGCTTATGGTTAGTAATAGAAAAATTGATAAGCAAAATTAATTTGATTCGCTACAGCCCAATAAAGAAAGTACTAGGCTGGCTTATCACTTTTCACGTCGTCGCCTTTAGTTGGATATGCTTTCGTGCTGAAAACTTGACAACCGCTATGGATATGTTGCTGCAGATACAGCAAAATTTTCAGCCTCAATTGTTCTTTGAAATTATCATCAATTATTACAAAGTATTTGCCTTGATAGCCCTAGGTTTTGCCTTTCACTTTACCCCACGTCGTCTTGAAAGCTGGGTGCAAACACATATTGTTGCCAGCCCAGTATTGGTAAAAGCATTGCTACTTACAGTTGCCATTTGGCTAGTTATCCAGACTAAATCAATGGAAGTACAGCCTTTTATTTATTTTCAATTTTAGGGAAATACAGGAAATGAAATTCATAGAAATTGCCCCGCATCAAATAATTTATTTGCTAAATTGAGAAGTATAGAAAATTATTTTTTAAATTAATAAAGAAAGTGAAGTGATAAAATCAGCAGCAATATTGAAATTTAATCATCTAATTTTAAATAATTAAATCATGAAATACATTATAGATGTTGATATTCCTGAGAATGGGAAAGATTTTGTAGAAGATTTTTTTAAGACAATTTCATTCGTAAAAAAAGTGAGTGCCGTAGCACCAAATGAAATTACTAATCCTGATATTTTACGAAGTATTGAGGATTATGAAAATGGAAAGGCAAAACCTACTCTACTCAATTTGGCAGAACTGAAAAAGATGATTCATGCTTGAGCTACATTTTATGCCAAAGGCGTGGCAAGATTTAGGATGGTGGATGAAAAATGACATAAAAAACGTTAAGAAAATATATAGCCCACTAGACAATGTTTGTAAAACTCCATTCAATGGATTAGGGCAACCTGAACCACTAAAAGCTAATTATAGCGGATATTGGTCACGTAGAATCAATCTAGAGCATCGTATCGTTTATAAAGTGGAAAACACCCAAATAGTAGTTCACTCTCTTTATGGCTACTATCAGTAGCCTTATCATACTATGCCTTACTGAAAAAACAATCCCCCATTGCACAATAACTTTTACCTTCTCAGACAACTTGCCACAGAGCTACACCAGCAGCTCGAGGGAGCGATGCTAGTAGAATGTTTTAGTCAAAATAAGGATGAATTGATTTTGATTTTTCAGAAAAAAAATAGAAATGCTTTTTACATTCAAGCACATTTGACCAACCAATTTTCTATTCTTAATTTCCCAACAGAATTTAGAAGAGCCAAGCGAAATACCATTTCTTTATTTGAAGAATTGAATATGCTTGCAGTGAAATCTGTGACTGTAGCCCAGCACGAAAGAGCGTTTGTGATTTCTCTAGCAAAAGAATTTCAATTGATTTTCAAATTATATGGCAACCATGCCAACGTTGCGGTTTGTAAATCTAATGTAGTCAAATCACTTTTTAAAAGTAGCCTAAAGCTTGATTGGGAACTGAACCCAAAAACGTTGAGTAGAGCCGTTAATCATAGCTTTGAAGCGTTTCAGAACAATGAATTTTCAGTAAAGAAAACGTTTTTTACACTGGGAAATTTGGCAGAGCAATACCACGAAACGTTAGGTTTTGCTGACCTTGCACCGCAAGAACAATTTGATATGGTGCTGCAAACTCTGACTTATCTGGAACACCCACAGTATTACATTACCAAACTGGAACATAAAGTGGTACTCTCGATGTTTCCAATAGGCGAAGTGCTCAATAAACCAGCAACGGCAATAGATGCGTTGAGTGCTTTTTATCATGCTCATTTTAGGTATAATTTTTTAGAAAATTACCGCACACAATTGTTGGCACAAATCAATAGACAATTGATTTCCTCCCAAAATTATGTGGGCAAATGTCAGCAAAAATTGCAAGAGCATGCAGCCGCAAAACCTTGGGAAGAAATTGCAAATATCATCATGGCAAATTTGCACCAAATACCTCATGGTAGTAAGCAAGTAACGTTGTTTGATTTTTACAATGAAATAGATATTTCCATAGATCTAAATTCAAAAATCTCGCCTCAAGATTATGCTTCTTTACTTTACAAAAAAGCTAGAAATAAGCCATTAGAATTGGGGCGTATCAATAGCCAAATTGAAGAAAAATTAAGCTTGATAGAAAATTTGAATAAAGATAAAATAGCCATAGAAGCGGCAACATTTTACAAAGAAATTGAACCTTACATATTAAAATACAAAAAAGTAAATACACAATTAGATGAACCAGAAGAGCCTGTTTTCAAGACCTACGAGCTATTGGGATTTAAAATATTGGTAGGTAGAAATGCCAAAAATAACGATAAGCTAACTCAACAATACGCACATAAAGATGACCTGTGGCTTCATGCCAAAGATGTAGCCGGATCGCATGTAGTTGTAAAGCACCAAGCTGGAAAAACATTCCCAAAGCCAGTATTAGAGAAGGCTGCGGGGTTAGCGGCTTATTATTCTAAAAGAAAAAATGATACCCTTTGCCCTGTGATGTACACGCTCAAAAAATACGTTCGCAAAGTTAAAGGCTCTGCCGACGGTGCTGTGCGTGTAGAGCGAGAGCAGGTAATCATGGTCGTGCCGAGTGACGAGGCGTAATGTAGATGTCTAAATTTTAGATTTTACCCGTTCGATTGAGCGCTACACATTGCCATTTATTGCTATAATGTTTATATTTATGTTCAGTTTTCCCCTCATCGGGTTTTCACAAATCATCAAAAACTATTTAAGATTATGAGTGCAGATACTAACAGGCACACAGAATTGTTGGAAAAAATCAATCCAGCATCTAAAGAAGATATTATAGACCTAGCCAAAAAAATCAACGATTTCAGACTAGAATTGATAGACTCGGAAAAGTTTCGTGCTTTCCGCCTAGCCCGTGGTGTGTATGGCCAAAGGCAAGAAGGCGTACAAATGATTCGTATCAAATTGCCATTTGGCAAGGTAACGCCTATTCAGCTAGAAAGAATTGCCGACGTGTCGGACAAATATGCGTCTAGCAACCTACACCTTACTACCCGCCAAGACATTCAAATTCATTTTGTAACCCTAGAAAACTCGCCTAAAGTATGGGCAGAGCTTGAGGAGACCGATGTAACTTTAAGAGAAGCCTGCGGTAATACAGTTCGTAATGTTACCGCCAGTGCTACTGCAGGAATAGACCCATTAGAACCATTCGATGTTACACCCTATGCCTACGAATTGTTTAGGTATTTTTTACGTAATCCTATTTGCCAAGAAATGGGAAGGAAATTTAAAATTTCTTTCTCCTCAAGCGATGCTGACACCGCTTTTGGATTCATGCACGATTTGGGATTTATTCCTAAAACAAAAATAATAGATGGCAAAGAAGTACGTGGGTTCAAAGTATTTCTAGCAGGTGGCCTAGGTGCTCAACCATTCTTAGCCCATGAAGGGCACGACTTCTTGCCCGAAGATCAAATGATTCCATACACCGAGGCAGTAATTAGGGTATTTGATAGACATGGTGAACGCACCAAAAGAAATAAAGCACGGTTGAAATATTTGGTCAATGGAATTGGGTTTGAAACTTTCAACAAGCTAGTGAATGAAGAGCGTACGGCTATTAAAACTAAATCTTACACCGTAAATCGTGAAGTATTGGCAGAGGCTACCGTTGGTGCACAGAACCTAGCGACCAATGAGTCTCCATTAGACATTGCCAAATTTGAAAAATGGGTAAATACCAATGTTTTTGAACAAAAGCAAAAGGGTTTTTATGGTGTTTACATCAAGCAACACTTGGGCGATATGGATACCAATACCGCTAGGGCTTTTGCCGAGGTGGTTAGAAAATTTGCCTCAGACGATATTCGGATTACGGTAAATCAAGGCTGGCTATTAAAATTTGTAACAGAGGCAAATTTACCTGCTTTGTTTAACGCTTTGAACACCCTAGGCCTTGCGGAACCTGGCTTTGACAGCATTGCCGATATTACCGCTTGCCCTGGAACAGATACCTGCAACTTGGGTATTTCTAGCAGCACAGGCATTTCTGTAGCACTAGAAAAGATGCTGGTGGAAGAGTATCCTGATTTGATATTTGAAAAAAATATTAAAATAAAAATTAGTGGTTGTATGAATGCTTGCGGGCAACATTCTATTGCAAACATTGGGTTTCACGGCATGTCTATCAAAAATGGAACTAGCGTATTGCCAGCCATGCAACTAATGCTGGGTGGCGGTCTAGAGCCAGATGGAACTGGTTCCTTGGCAGAAAAAGTAGTAAAGCTACCTTCTAAAAGATGTCTCGATGCAGTACGGTATTTGTTAAATGATTATGAAGCCAACGGAACCGAAGGTGAATATTTTAACAATTACTACCGCCGCCAAGTCGCTGCCGACAAAATGTATTTCTACAAAATGTTGAAACCACTTGCTGAGCTATCAACATTGTTGCCAGAAGACTATATCGACTTTGGTCACAACGACCAGTATATAACAGCAGTAGGCGTTGGCGAGTGTGCAGGCGTAATGCTTGACTTAGTTGCTACTTTGCTGAATGATGCACAAGATAAATTGAAGTGGGCAAATAAAGCTTTCGATAAAGCCGCTTATGCTGATGCCATCTACCATGCCTACAGCACATTTGTGACTGGTGCAAAAGCCATATTGACTACCGAAGGCATTAATTGCAATACGCAAATAGGGATGATTAATGATTTTGAAGAACACATTGTGAAAAAAGGCATTCTGAATTTGGATACCGACGGATTTGCGGAAAAAGTACTCCGTATCAATACCCAAGAGCCGAGCAAAGAATTTGCAACAACATACATAGCAGAAGCAACTTCTTTTCTAGAAAATGTTGCAGCCTATAGAGCCAATCAAACCAAGGCTACCACATTGGTATAAATTTTCAAAGTGGCGAGAGAGGAAACTTTTTCGCCACTTTATTTTTTACAAATAAATATGAGCAAACCCTCACCCACTATCCCTCGGCTTACCCTAGTTGGTGCAGGCCCTGGAGACCCCGATTTAATAACTATAAAAGGCATGAAAGCACTCGCTGCTGCAGAAGTAGTGCTGTACGATGCATTGATTCATCCAGATATTTTGGGGCTGGTAGCAGAAAATGCAGAGATGGTATTTGTAGGCAAACAGATGGGCGTTTGCCAATTTCCTCAGGAAAAAATTAATGAATTAATTGTAGAATATGCTCTCCAAAACAAGCATGTAGTAAGGCTGAAAGGGGGCGACCCGTTTGTTTTTGGGCGTGGACATGAGGAGATAGAATATGCCAAAAAATTTGATATCCACTGCGAGGTAATTCCAGGTATATCTAGTAGTATTTCAGTTCCCGAATTGCAAGGAATTCCGCTTACTCGGCGTGGTATGAACGAAAGCTTTTGGGTAGTAACTGGCAGTACCAAAGAACATCAATTGTCAAGGGACATAGCCCTTGCAGCCCAGAGCACGGCTACGGTAGTCGTGCTGATGGGTATGCACAAATTGCCGCAAATAGTGGCGATATTTCAAGAACATCAAAAAGGCAAAACTCCAGTAGGCATATTTCAAAACGGCACCATGCCCAAAGAGCAATTTGGGGTGGGATGTATAGATACAATTTTGGAAGTAGTAGAGCAAAAACAACTGAGTTCGCCCGCCATCATTGTCATAGGCGAGGTGGTTACATTGCATGCCGATTGGAAAATTTAACTTTATTAAAGCATGAAATATAAAATAATATTTAGCTTGTTTTTGCTCTCCTTATTGAGCCAAGGATATGCCCAGAACACTTCCATGCCTAAGCATGACGAAGTCATCACTATCACTACCCCGCTAGGCGATATGGTGGCGATTTTGTTTGATGCTACGCCAAAGCATAAGGCCA
>JAAFID010000182.1 GCA_013297765.1 Cytophagales bacterium
TAATTAGCTGTATTGAGCTGTAATTTTTGACCAGCATCTACATCTTTTTGGGCTACCACTTTACCTGCCAAATCAGTAACTGTAAAAGTTATAGCATCTAAATCAATATTGTCAATATTAAGTTCGCTAATTGCTGGGTTGGGATATACGGAATTTTTCAACGCAGAAAGAGCATCAACTACGCCGTTGGTACCGCCTGTCAATGATAAATCATCTATAATTAATGCAGTACCTGGAATTGGCTTTTTAGAAACACTACTGAAAATATAAATTACTGCGGTGTCGGGAATTGCTGGTGAGTTCCAAAATATGGGCGACGCAAATTCAGTAAATGCAGGCTGATTGTTGTAAAATACGGCAAATGTGCCTCCAATCGAGTCTGCTTCATTTTTTATGGGATTCCATTTACTAAACCCAATCACTATAATACCTGTATCTTTTTTTGGACTTGAAAATTTAGTGAATCCAGAAAATTTTTCTGGGCGACCTTTTACAGGAAATCCTAGTTGTGATGTTTCTGCGAGAAAATTGGCTGTGCCACTAATGGTAAAGCCAACGGCAGTATCCATTTTTTTTTCTACGTTCATAAATTCTTTTACCTCTAGTTTAATTGCAGAGCCTCCATTACGACCATCTGTTTTTGTTACAGTAATAGGGTAACCTATAAAGGACAAGGAATTTAGTGTCGCCCAGTTAGTAGGCTCATCTGCTAATAATGGTTTCGACCAACTTTCAAATCCAGCATTAGGTATTTGAGCTAAAGCATTTGCCATAGCTAGTGTACCAAGGGTAATGGTAAGTATTAATTTTTTCATAATAAATTTTTTAAAGTTAATTATAGATTAAAATAAACATTTTATACTGAAAGAAAGTGTTTTGTAATCACAATTTTTTAAAGTTCGATGAATTATGCATGATTTGAGTGCAACACTACACACACAATAAATGGTAAAATCATTGTGCCATCTACTAGCACCAAGTAAAAAAAATCATCGGTACGTGTTGGCTGCCATTTCAATAATTTCAGAATCCAAACGGCAATAAGTATGCAACCCATAGAAAAAATTGTACAGCCAAAAGTAAACAGTAAGACAAGGCAGTACAGGCCTAGCAGGGCATATATAAAACCATAGGTAATAGACAATCCATATTTTACAGGCAATGTAGGCAGTTGGCTATGGGCATCGTGCTCTTTATCTCTCAAATCAAAAATCAAGCAGAGGCTACCTACCAAAGCCATACGCATCATCATCAGCAATATTGTTTCTTGCAAATGAATATGGGTCAAATAAGTTGCCAGAGGAATGATAACTGTGGCCACGGCCCACACATAGCCAATGGTAAGGGTTTTAGCATAAGGTAAATTGCGAAGGGTATAATGTGTGCTATGCCATGTAAACCCTAGGTAATAGCACCACCCGATAATAGCTAGGTGAAAAAAGAGGAAAACTTGATGCCAATGCATTTGAAAAAACAGCAAAATCAATGCAGCTATTTCTAGTATTACCAATATTTTTATACCCCTGTGGTGGTTGTAAAACCAAGCCAATCGAGTATTATTTGTAAACCAATTTGTATGGTAGGTATATGGAAACTGATAGCCCAAAGTCATGAACAAGCCAGTAGCTACAATACTATTAATATCAGTACCTTGAGGTGTAATATTTGCAAAATAAAAACTAGATACTGAAAGACAACAGGCACACAACCCTGTAAACAGATTGCTATAAATTAAAAATTGTAAACAGCCTTTTATATGTTTTATCATCTTTGCTCAATAGTGCAACAATAGGCCGCAAGTAGGTGTTTTGGAAATTTGCGAAAATAGTTTTTTATCTCTATTGCTGTATGCTAACTTAAAGAATTCTTATTATTGTATTCATTTTATTTTTTCAAATTAGCATTCTTAGTCATGCAAGTACAAGAAGTATTAGACGCCGCCAGTAGAGACGAATTTCTTCAATTTCCAGTTCAACTATACAACGATGACAAGCATTGGATTCGCCCACTAGACAAAGACATTAATGCTGTTTTTGATACGAATGAGAACAAATATTTTCGCCATGGTCAAGCGACTCGTTGGCTTTTAAAAAATGACCAAAACGAAACCATTGGGCGGGTAGCAGCATTTATTAATAATAAAACAGCAAAAACCACAGAATACATCAATGGCGGGATGGGTTTTTTTGAATGTATTGACGACCCCAAAGCGGCATTTTTACTATTCGATACCTGCAAGAACTGGCTTGCCGAGCGAGGCATGGAAGCGATGGATGGCCCTATAAACTTTGGCGATAGAGATAAGTGGTGGGGGCTACTGGTAGATGGTTTTGTAGAGCCTAACTATTGTATGTATTACCACAAACCCTACTACAAAACTTTTTTCGAGCAGTATGGTTTTCAAGTTTATTTTGAGCAATATACCTACCACCGCAGTGTAGATGCACCACTACCACCACTATATGCCGAAAAAGCAGAGCGTATTGCTAGAGACACCAACTATCGGTTTGAACATATTCAGAAGAAACATTTAGAAAAATACGCCGAAGATTTTAGGTACATATACAACAAAGCATGGGTAAAGCATAGTGGGGTGCGTGAAATGCCCAAAGCCCAAGCCATGACAGTAATGAAACAACTAAAGCCCGTATTAGATGAAGACATTGTATGGTTTGCCTACTACAACCAAGAACCTGTGGGCTTTTTTATCATGATTCCCGAACTGAACCAAATTTTTAAGCATTTGAATGGACAACTGAATTGGCTGGGCAAAATAAAATTTCTATACCATAAATTGATGGGTACCTGCAAGAAAATGTTCGGCATCGCTTTCGGTATTATTCCCGAGTTTCAGGGGCGAGGGCTAGAAGGGGCAATAGTAATGGCAGCCGCAAAAAAAGTACAACCTATGAAAAAATACACCGATTTTGAAATGAATTGGATAGGAAGTTTTAACCCCAAGATGATTAAAATTTGTGAATCAGTAGGCAGCAAAGTAATCAAAACACACCATACCTACCGCTACCTATTCGACCATACCAAACCATTTTACCGAGCACCTATTATTGATTAATAGTACAACTAAACTACTAAAAAACTCACCGTTACAATGAATACACCCACAAAGCTAGACGATATAGACAAAAAGATATTGGAAATATTGCAAACCAATGCCAAGATTACCAATGCACAATTGTCGATAGATATAGGCCTATCGCCTGCACCTACGCTAGAACGAGTAAGGAAACTAGAGCATTTGGGCATTATCAAAAGCTATCATGCAGCGGTAAATAGCGAGCAGCTAGGGCTGGGGGTAGGTGTATTTATACAAGTGTCGCTGGCCAACCACAAGAAAAAAGACATCCTTACTTTTGTAGAAAAAATCCAGCAAATACCCGAAATTATAGAGTGCCACCACATAACCGGGGCAGCCGATTTTTTACTAAAAGTGCTAGCCAAAGATGTTGCCAACTACCAGCAGTTTATACTAGACAAACTAGTAGATATAGAAGAAATAGGAAACATGCAGTCGCTGGTAGTACTGGCTACCTACAAAAATGCCAAAGTGATGCCGATATATTGAAAATGGTAAAAAATATTAAATATCTCATCTAATATTACATATAGAACGATATAATTTTTTATTCTAACTATTAATGTTAGGTTTGCACCTCATATTTAAACATTAATTTAAAAATTATTACAATGAAAAAAATTATCATTTCAGCAATTTTTATTGCAACCGCTTCTTTTTCTGCTTTCGCCCAGTCTAACACAAAAGGAACAATTCACGTAGGTTTGGGATGGGGAGTTTCTTTAGGTGGTGCTAATATTAAGACGGGAGTTTTAGAGTCCGATGGCGTAGGTGCAAAATCAAATTATGGAATTAGAGCTTCTTATGGTCTAGGAAAAGCTTTTAGTTTGGGTATATTTTTAAGAAAAGAATCGGCTATCTATGTTTCTACTTTTACAAATAGCAATTTTACTACTTCTACTGCATCTTTGGATTTCGTTACATCAGGTATTGGAACTGGATTAGAAGGCAAAGTATATGCAGTAAACAAAGATAAATTCAATTTGTATTTTGCGCCATCTTTAGGGTTCTCAACTGGTAAAGCATATTACGATTTTGCTACTGCAACTAAAACTACGCTATCAGGATTGAACTATGGATTAACTGCTGGTTTTAACTGGTATTGGGCTAGCTTTATAGGTATGTCACTAGATTTAGGATATAGCGGCGCTTCTTTGAGTGGAAAATTTGATGGAGCTACAGACAAAACTACAGTTTCTGGTGGTGGATTTTATTTCGGTCTTGGTTTAGTATCTAAATTTGGTGGTGAGTAATCGCTACTAAATATTATTAAAAAAAAGGGGGGATGCTTTGTTGCCAAAGCATCCCCCCTTTTTTTGTACTATTTCTTTTATTGTTGTACCCTCCACTCAAAACTAACATTTTGCTCAATATCTGGGTGAAGACTCAATGCCACGGGGCAAGTAGCAGCAATTTGTTCTATTTTTGTTTTTTCTGCATCGGAAAGCATTCTGTGAGATAAGATGCAAATTGCTACTTCAATTTTTGCAATTCTTCTCGGCAAATCGGCCGACATTATTTTTGTCAATTTTAGCTCAGTTCCTTTCAGGTCTATATTTTCCTTTTTTGCCCATATTCCTATAATCGTCATCATACAACTGCCAAGAGAGGCTGTAGTAAGGTCGGTAGGAGAAAAAGATGAGCCTTTGCCTTGATTATCTACTGGTGCATCGGTAATTAGCTCGATACCAGATTTTGCATGGGTAGCTTTAGTTTGTAGGTCGCCAAGGTAAATAGTTTTTATGGTATGCATGTGTGTTATGTTTATGTTCAAATAATTTAATAACTATTACGCCTTCACCAATTCTCCTTCATTGATTTTTCTCAACAACGATAGTGCACTTTCAATATCCAAGACGGTATCGAAAGACAATATGAGTTTTTTGCTTACTTCTCTAAGGCTACATCCCCGTGGCTTCAACTGAATAAACCGCAATATTTTACCAAATACTTCTGATTGATAATAAGTGTCGTTTTCCGAAGGTGGTAGGTAACATTTGAGGCTATCATTTTTCAATACCAGCCTTTCCACCCCTAGATTTTCAGCTTCCCAACGCATTTTTACTGTTTCGCCTAAGTCTTTTACTTCCTGAGGCAATGGTCCAAAACGATCTATCATGTTGTTGATAAAAGCCTCCAATTCGGGAGGTGTTTTTACATTGTCTAATGCAGAATACAAACTGAGTCGCTCCGTAATATTGGTCACATATTTTTCTGGTATAAGCACCGACAAATCGGTTTCTATCACACAATCAGATTTTATTTTTTTAAGGTTCAGTGCCGCCAATTCATTTACAAACAAATCCCTATAGTCTGTTTGTTTTAGTTCCATAATTGCATCATCCAATATTTTGTGGTACACTTCAAAACCTACGTCACTAATAAAGCCACTTTGCTCAGCACCAAATAAACTGCCTGCCCCACGAATGTCCATATCTCGCATAGCTACCTTAAAGCCATCGCCTAGGTCTGTAAATTCTTCTAGGGCACTCAATCTTTTTCTAGCATCTGCTGGTAGCGTTGCCAGCGGTGGAGTAATGAAATAACAATAGGCTTTTTTATTAGATCGCCCTACCCTGCCTCGCATTTGGTGCAAATCTGACAGGCCAAACATGTGCGCATGGTTGATGATGATGGTATTGGCATTGGGTATATCCAAGCCCGATTCTATAATATTGGTGGACACTAAAATATCAAATTCGGCCTCTACAAATTTCATCATGGCTTTTTCCAACTTCTCGCCTTCCATTTGCCCATGGGCTATGCCAATCTTGGCATCGGGAACCAGTTGCTTTATTTTATCGGCAATCTGTTCTATATCCCCCACACGATTATGCACAAAAAATACTTGGCCATTGCGTTTCAATTCTTGTACTATGGCATCGCGTATCAGCACATCGTCATAGCTGTGCAATGCCGTAGTTACTGGCTGTCTATTGGGTGGTGGCGTGGCAATGATAGATAAATCTCTCGCCCCCATAAGCGAAAAATGCAAGGTACGTGGAATAGGCGTGGCCGTAAGGGTAAGGGTATCCACATTTACTTTAATCTCCTTTAATCTTTCCTTCACTTTTACACCAAACTTCTGCTCTTCGTCAATAATGAGCAACCCCAAATCTTTGAATGAAACATCTTTGTTAATAAGGCGATGCGTGCCTATCAATATTTGTGTTTTACCCTCTGCTACTCGCTTTATGGTATCTTTAATCTGTTGGGTAGTTTTAAATCTATTGACGTATTCGATATTACATGGAAATTTTTCTAGCCGCTCTCTAAATGTTTTGAAGTGTTG
>JAAFID010000183.1 GCA_013297765.1 Cytophagales bacterium
CATAAACACCAACGCTATTTGGTACGAGTTTCTATCTAGCCCTAGCAGTGCTACTGCTGGATATACGCATGCCCCAAGCCTACAACCAGAGAAAGAAAAAATGTACGCTTGGCAAGTAACTGCGAGCAATATGCAAGGTCAAATAGCTCAAAGCTCAGTAGCCGTGTTCTATGGACCAGGGTTTATAGCATCGTTTCGGGCAGGCATGCAAACAGTTTTTGTAAAAACTACTTTCAACAAAGATTTAACCTCGCTTAGTGGACAAGGTCTTGTGGTTGCGGGGCAAGATACCATTCCTGTGGAATTTCAAAATTTACAGATTATGAAAATTGGTGGTTGGCATGTGCTGAACAATGGTACTATAGAGCAACCCTTATACACTAATCAACTGAAAACCATTTTGCTTACCCCTAGCGTTTCTGAAAATGGCAATGCTACATTTGAGCCTACAGTATTTAAGGTAAGTACTAAGGGTTTTGAAATAAAAGGAAAAGTAATATGGAATTTTCCACATGCTACCTACCCTAGCGGCATTACTACCATTGCCACAGAAGAAAATTGGATGGATTATAATTACTATAAAATTTCGGGAAAGTTGGGTCTTACTGTGCAAAAAACTTTGCCTTTGCTAGAGCCACTTGGCTGCTCGATGGTGCTGAACACCATCTCAGATTTTTTTATAGATCAAAATATTTACAACCTTCGATTTTATGGCTACCTGCAACTGCCCAATAGCATTGCCGCCACAGACAATACCATACTAAAAATTCCCTTTGAAAATATTCCCCAAACGCATTATGTTGTTTTGAACAACCTTGACCTAAGCAACAACCTAAAAATAATACGCAATACCAATTTAGAAATGCGGCCTAGATCAGTTACCCTTGACCTATCTGACGACCGATCGCCAGAAAAGCAAAGTAACGCCCCAGCATGGAAAGGAATATATATTCATCAATTTGAATTTGTATCCTTGCCCTTGATGGATGATGGCTATCAAGTAAGTTTGGAAAAAAAGTACGTAGAGCCAGTAACAACTATAGAAAGCAAAGAATGTATCAATTATATTGATGGTACTGGGTGGCAATTTGAATTTCAATCTAAATTTGTGGCTCAAGTTTCTCCTTTTGTAAATACATTTCCTTGCAAACTGAAAAGTTTTGAGGCGACCATAGAAAACTCTAAGCTGAGGAAGGCTCAGCTTCTGGGAGCGTTGGTAGTGCCATTTATCAGCAACACACAATTTTTTAATTATACCATAAACATTGACGAAAAAGGGTTTCAGCCTGCTTTTCTAGAAGGATTAGACAATTATCAGTTTACCTACAACAAAGACCAAGGCGAAAACGAAATTGCCATTACTGTACTTCAAGGAGTATTTGCCGACAACGATCGGGTAGATATGAACCTTACGCTGGACTGGAAAAAGTTAGGTTCTAAAATAGAAAACCTCACAGGCTTTAGTGCTTGGGGCAATTATGGTATAGGCTTTGGCACACCAAACGGCACTAAGCAACTGGCCACAGTAATAAAGCAAGATGCTAATGGATACCCTATGGAGCTTACCACAGTGGGTGCAGGTAGTAGCAAAGGGCTTTATGCTTTTGGGGTGTCAGGTACTATGCACCTGGGCGAAGACATATCGGGCAACGATGGACCACCAGTAGTCAGCTTGTATAGCCTTTCGCCCTGCGAGTTGCTGGGCAAAAATAGCAACCCGGGATACCAGGATACTCAGTTTGATATGAACGACCCAAAGTCGGTGCAAGAAAACCTAAGTAAACAAATTGCTAATTTCTTTGCTGGCAACACACAGGTAAAGAAGCAAGCACAAGCGATGCTGAGCGAGGAAGAGAAATCACAATTAATTCAAGAGCCATCGCCCTTAGAAAATATATTAGCTTCCGAATCCACGGAAGCAGACCAAAAGCCAATAGTCGAGGTCAACCGACAAAATTTTATTTTATTGTTAAGAGGCGTAGCAACTGTGCTTCCATTAAACGAGATGGAAAAGGAGCTTATGGAAAAACTAGCATTGAAAGTAGAGTCTATAAGTGATGAGCAATTTGAAAAATTTCTTCATAATGGATTAAGCCTAAAAGCGTGGTTTAAAGAATTTTTAAATTATCAGGTAAATAAAATATTAGCTAAGTATACGGCTCAATTAAATGTTAGAGCTAACAAAATAAATACTGCTATACGTAAGCCTATAGATACCAAGGTTCTTGAAATAGATGCTTGGATGGGGAACAAAATTGACGCACTTATTGACAAAATAGCTGAAGGTATTATAAAAAACGCATCAGATAGAAATTTAGAAATAAAAAACAGAGTTGCAGAGGCAACAAAAAAGGCATTAAAAGCAGAAATTAAACGGTCTTTTGACCAAGCGGTCGAAAAGAATATTACTGGTAAAATTACCAATTTTATCAAAAAGGGAGTGGCGGACAGAATTTCACTTCTATTGAAAAAAGAGGTTTATAAATTAAGCTACGCCTTGATAGACCCCAATGCACGAAAGTCTTTGGAGGTAGAAAGCATATTAACTGATGCAGAGGGCGTTTTCAATGATATAGCCAAAGACCTTACAGTTTTACTTGACCCCAATTCTATCTCGGCTTCTATTACCAACACAGGCAAACAATTCATCAGCAATATCAAGATTGAAAACGTATATGACGCCATTGCGAAAGAATTGATAGGTGCAACTGTAGAGCAGTATGCAAAAGCCACAGCCGCTAAACTAATTGACAGGGGCTACACCTCTCTGGTGGGCGACGGCAAATCGGCAGCTATAACAGGTGCTGTGGTAAAAAATGTAGCAGACAATGTGAAGTTCGATTTTACAGATTTAGGCAGTAAACTGAAGGAGGGAAAAATAGAAAAAATAGTCACTTTTGACCCAACCAATATTAAAGTACAGACAAAGATAGCCGATATAGACGGGTCAATTCGTTTCATAAAAGACGACCCCACTTGGGGCAATAGTTGGAAAGGGCAATTAAAAGCTACCATAAAAATGCCCGAGCCAGGATTTATAATTTCCTGTGTGTACATCAATGGTAAAAAGGAAGAGTATAAATTTTGGTTTATAGAAATAGAAGGTCGTGGTTTGGGAATACCGCTTGGCACTATACCCCTTTCTCTCGATGGTGCCAAAGGCAGGGTATATCATCACATGACTAAAAACGAAGCCCGCCAATATTTTCCAGACATCAAAACCAGCTACGGTGGCAGTCTCGATATGTATTTTTACGATACCCAAAGCAAAGGTATATCGGTAAGATTGGGAGTGGGGGCAGAAATAGCAATTATTGAAGGCGGTTTTAATGCAGAATTGCGTGGGGAAGTAGCCATCAATAATTCAGGCGAAACCTCAATGATTAAGGGGCAAGGTTACATAGGTTTTAATTCTGTAGAGCAAAAGTTTGCAGGAGCATTCAAGGTCGAGGTCAATGCCTACAAAGTGCTGTGTGGTAGTGGTGAGCTGGGGTGGGTGATACAAAAAGGCAATGGATGGAAAATATGGGTAGGTACAGAACCCGACCCTGTAAAACTTGATTTGCTGTGTTTCGGTGCCATTACCGCAAGCACTTATATGGAGCTTTCTAACGAGTCTTTCGCTCTAGGTCTTGGCATACATGCAGGAATGGCTTTACAAACCCCATGGGTAGGGATAGATGCTGCAAAGGCTCGTGCATTTTTAAGAGCGGGGTTTGACTTTAAAGCCAGTACAAGGCTTATCTTTGAACCATTGCATATCGACCGTGCCAATATTTCGCTCAACATTTATGTAGCATTGGGGATAGATTACAAATCGGTATTAGACGATGGTAGTATAGACTTAGTAGATATAGCCTTGTATGGTATGCTCGACTATCAGGCTACGCCTACTTCGCACCTGCGTGGCGAACTAGGGGCAAAAGTGGAGGTAGTAGGGATTGGCTTTGATATGAAATTTGAGGTAGATAGAGATTTATAAAACCCTTAACTTGCAGCTATGAAATATTTTTATGTAGGGTTGTTATTGTTGTTGCAGTCGCTGTGCGTAGCACAGACGGCAACACCTAACACCGATGCTACAGAAGTCTTTACTGATGTAGAAAAAACTGATGAGTCGCTGAAAGCTCAACAAATAAGCCTCAAAAACAAATTTTTTAAACTTATTGAAAGCCTCACCGACCTGCAATCGGCAGAGGATGCTGCGGCGGCTGGCAAAATATTGAATTCGTATGAACTGCAAGATGCCGTAAATGACTTTCGTAAACAATGGGATGTGCCTGTATGGGTAGATATCAATTTTACCCACAATACCCTTTGGACAAAAGTATTGGCACAGCCGCCTGTTGGTCTTATTCGCCCTGAGAATTATAAATCTTTAGCATCAGAAAATACTACCCAAATACACAAACCCTATATTACACTTGATGCAAAAATTGAAAATAAAGCCAATGCCAACCCCAAAGGCAAGTTTACAGCAAGTTTATCTACTGGTAGCGACAATGGTAGTGGAGTTCAATTTTTAAAATTTGGTCAAGTAACCTCTACCGACGAGGCCCTGAATAAAGATATCAAAGGAAAGTATTTTACCACAGTAGCTGATGTGCCTATAGGGGAACGTTGGCAAGGGGCTATACAAACGTATGGGGAAAATATGCCGAAAGCGTTTGAGGTAAAAACCAAAGATGCAAAATTACTAGAACAGTATGCAAGTTTCACGCTAGAACAAAGGATAGAGGAAATCAAAACACTTTTAAAAAATGGCCTAGTAGAAGAGGAAGAAGAGAAAATTGTTGCTATAGTGCAAACTGTACCTATTAAAGATGGCATGCCATTTTGTGAAAAGGTCGCATCTGAAAAACTTTTTTCACCACTCATTAGTGAACTAGACGGTGCCGATTTTCAAAGTTTTATCATAGCGTTGCGAAAGTCTATGGGCACACCCCCAGATAATGTTTGGGAACAAGCTATTTTGAATAAAAATTATTTTGCTTTTCACAATAGCGATGCGTTGCCCTACACATTTGCTGAAAATGGGAAAATGGAATTTAAGAGCAGGGATAATTTTTCGCTCAATTTTAAACAATATCTGGAAGTACCACCATTAGAATGGGTAGCGGTAAGCATTCAAGCCCCTATTACTGTTGGAGCGTTGAATTTTCAAGAAGGCGATTTAAACCTTATGCCTGCCTTTCAGCTATGGTCGCTTTTCAATGAGAGTGAAAATAAAAAATGGAAACTGACTGGTAGTTTACTGGCCAATATCCCTATGTCTTTTATAGGTCTAGGGCAAATCAATACGGCCCGAAATTTAGTGGGCATGGCTAGAGCGTTAATGTATGCCAAAGGACTTAGTGCAGTAGCTGTGGGCGTTACAGGGCTGAGTATGGAATATGGGTTAGAAGAAAAGCTGAATGAAACCGAAGATGGTAAAATAGTATTGCAATACTGGACTTATTTCAATCTGCTGTATGCAGGCTACGAATTAAGCCCTACGGCTTTAAAAGCTGGGCAGAAGTTATATACCACTTTACAGAAAATGCTTTCCAACAAGCAAAGTTACAATGCCAGCACCCAGAAGAGCCTAGAAGCAATGGTAGAGAATACTAAAATCATTTTCAAAAGCAAAGGAAAAAATTTGGATGAAGGAGTGGAGGTGCTACAGGTGGCTGGGAGTCTTGTGTCAAGACTTGATAAAGCTTTATTCACAGTACTTAAGGGAAAGGTTAATCAACTTGACAATGTTTTAAAACCACAATTTTTAGATGACTTTGCAAATGCTTCTGATGATGTTCTTAAAAAACTTCAAAATGATAATTTATTTGATGTTTGGAAGAATGATATTAGAAGTGCTGACGTTGCAGAACTTACGCTCTATAAAAGCAAAGGAAATTTAAGAAATGAATATTTACAAACAATAGATGGGTTAAAACAAGAAGCACAAACATTGCTTTCGCAAAACAAACCTAAATTACAGGTAGCAGAAATAATGTGCGATAGACGTAGGCAAATAACTACAGATTTTAAAGGAGCTACACCTGATGATTTACTAGAATGGATATTCAAGTTTAATGATAAGAGATATACCTCTTTAGGCTACGGTGATAAGTGGGGACAAACTTGGCAGGGAGCAAAAAATTATCAACAAGCAAAAGGTTTATCTGGAGACGCAATGTATGACGCCATTATTAAAGGTTCTTCTGCTGGTTTAGGGACTAAAGTCCAATTAGGCGGTGCATTGAAAGGGACTCTACAACCAATTTTATCAGAGCAAGAATTTAATAGATTAATCAATACATTGGAAAAATACAGAATGAACCCATAATATATGAATATACTAGGTAAATTTTGGGATACTAAAAAGTATCGAAA
>JAAFID010000184.1 GCA_013297765.1 Cytophagales bacterium
TTCCTCGCACACCACCCGAAGCTGCCCGTCGGCATTGAGTTTTGAACCTAGTTTGCGTATGATAATTTCTTTCTGCACCTCATCTACACAATAGGACACTGCTGGCGACCAGTACAGCTCTACTTTGGTGCTAACTTTATTTACATTTTGCCCACCTTTACCGCCCGACAATACAGCTTTGAATACAATCTCAGTAGCGATGGCTTTTTCCTTCCAATAGTTTACCGAACTAGGCAAGAGAGAATTTTCATTCATAAATATTATTTTAAAAATGACAAATCGTCCAATGCATTTTCTTTAACCAATTCATGAATCAAATCGGCTACCAAGCCCGTCCAGCCTGTTTGATGCGACGCCCCTAGTCCTGTGCCAGAATCTCCATGAAAATATTCGTAAAACAATACATGGTTTTTAAAATGTGGGTCGGTCTGCATTTTTTCTACGTTGCCATAAATAGCACGTTTGCCTTCGCTATTTTGAGCAAACAATTTGATTAACCTTTTGCTTAGCTCAATTGCGATTTGTTTCAAATTTAATTTGTTACCGCTGCCTGTAGGAAAATCTACCATTACTGAATCGCCATAATAGCCATAGAATTTTTTAAGCGATTCTATAATCATATAATTTACAGGAAACCATACAGGACCTCGCCAATTGGAATTGCCACCAAACATCCCAGAATCTGATTCTCCTGGCTGGTATTTTACCGAATACATGGTTCCCTTTACATCAAACACATAGGGATTATGCTCATGAAATTTAGAAAGAGCCCTAATACCGTATTCTGATAAAAATTCTTCTTCGTCCAGCAATCTGCTAAGGATAGCAATGAGCGACGCACCACGCACTAAAGACAATAGCTTAGTACCGTCTTCTCGCCCCTCGTACCAACGCTTAACTAGTTTTGCAAAATCTTGACGGTGTTGCAGCGTGTATATCAATCTTCGTTTGAAAGCTGGCAATTCATTCAACGTATCGGGACTAAAACATTCGATGGCATAGAGAGGAATAAGACCAACCATAGACCTAATTTTCATTCTACTATTGGTACCGTCGGGCAGTTTCAGTACGTCGTAATAAAATTTGTCGTCTGCATCCCAAAGCGGTATGCCATCTTTGCCTATGTTTACCATGGCATCGGCAATGAATATAAAATGCTCAAAAAACTTAGAGGCAGTGTCTTGATAAATGGGGCGTACCCTTGAGAGTTCCTTGGCTATACGCAACATGTTTAAGGCATACATTGCCATCCAGCTAGTACCATCTGATTGCTCAATGGTGCCACCTGTAGGCAGTGGTCGGCTGCGGTCAAAAACGCCAATATTGTCTAAACCTAAAAATCCACCTTCAAATATATTGTTGCCTTCGGCATCCTTATGGTTTACCCACCACGTAAAGTTCATCAATAGCTTGTGAAATACCCGCTCGAGGAAATCAATGTCGCCCACGCCACCGTTCATTTCCCTATCAATTTCATACACCCGCCAAGTTGCCCAGGCATGCACTGGTGGGTTTACATCGCTAAAATTCCACTCGTAGGCAGGAATTTGACCATTTGGGTGCATGTAATATTCTCGCACCATTACCGTCAATTGTCGTTTGGCAAAATCAGGATCTATTCTGGCTATGGGAATACAATGGAAAGCCAAGTCCCAAGCAGCATACCAAGGGTATTCCCATTTGTCGGGCATGGAAATGATATTGGTATTGTTCAAGTGCCGCCAATGTTGGTTTCTTCCGTTAGTTCTAGCCTCTGATGGCTTTGGTTGCGAAGGGTCACCATCCAACCATTCATTGATGTTAAAGTAATAATATTGCTTGCTCCACATCATGCCTGCATACGCTTGCCGCTGTATGTTTTTTAAATCGGCAGGCATGTTTTCGCCTTGAATATTATTGTAAAATACTTCGTTTTCAGTTTTGCGTTGTTCAAATAAAAAGTCAAAATCTGCAAATGGATTTGCATTCTCGCCCATCATTAGTCGAAAATTGAATACCTTCTCTTCGCCTGCCTGCAAGGTAGTCTGAATATGAATGCTTGCTTTTGTGCCTTCTTGGTCAGGGTTCACCGCATCTATTTTCCCATTTACAATGTAGTCATTGATGCCATCTTTGCAATATTTGCTTACTGGCGTATATCCATAGAGACGTTTAAAATTGGTTTCATTGTCGCAAAACAATAAAGGTGCTTGGCATTGAGAATACAAGTTGCCCAACCCGAAAGTATCGTGCGAAACTACAATATGATTGGCATTTGCATGTGCTGAAAGATTTGGCTTTTTGTCGTCGTAGCCCCAGCTCCAAGTATTTCTAAACCATAGTGTAGGTAGCAAAGTGAGCGATGCTGCTGTATCTGCACGATTAATTACCGTAATTTTGATTAAAATATCCCGTACATCAGCTTTGGCATATTCTATAAAAACATCAAAATATTGATTTTGATCAAATACCCCTGTTTCCAACACCTCGTATTCTGGGTCTTTGCGGGTACGTTTGCGGTTTTCGTCTATTATTTTTGTATAGGGAAATTTATTTTGAGGATACTTGTACAGCATCTTCATGTAAGAATGTGTGGGGCTGCTTTCTAGATAATAGTACAATTCTTTTACATCCTCACCATGGTTGCCCTCGTTGCCCGTGAGGCCATACATACGCTCTTTTAAAATAGGGTCTTTGCCATTCCACATTGAAACTGCAAAACACAGAATTGATTTATTGTCAGAAATTCCCCCAATGCCTTCTTCACCCCATCGATAAGCCTTGCTGCGAGCGGCATCGTGCGAAACATATTCCCAGGCAGCACCGTCGTTGCTATAATCTTCACGTACTGTACCCCATTGTCTTTCGGTAAGGTATGGCCCCCAGTATTTCCACGGGTTGTCTTCACGCTTTAAAGCCAGACGTTCTTGTTCAGAATTTAAAATCATTATTTAATAAAAGACCTTTAGAATAATTTTATTGCCAAATTTACAAAGCAAAATAGTTTATCAATTTACTTAAAAAACGCTAATCTCAATAGCACACAAAATAGAATTGAAGTATTGCGATGTAGGTTATTTGAGAAATTAGGTAGGAAATATATAATTACTTGATGCTACAAATCAATAATCATCAACCTTTCACTCTTGAAAGAAACAATGTTTTTTTATATATTTATTAAAATAACTTGAACTATGAGAACACTCAACATCGCTATCACAGACTTAGAATTCAATAAATTTGGTATTAAAAATGACCAATTGAATTTCACAGATTTTATCGAAATAATTACTAAGGAGTTGACAAAACAGAATATAGAAAAGTGCATAGAATTAGCTGAAAAACATGGATTATCAAAAATGACTATGACAGATATTTCAAATGAAGTTAAAGCAGTAAGATTGAATGCAAAAAATCGTCCTTGATACTAATGTTATTGTTTCTTCGCTGATTCAACGAAGTTTTCCATATAGAATTATATTTGAACTTTTTATGGAAAATAAATTTCAAATATGTGTATCTGATGAATTAATGACGGAATATTATGAAGTTCTAGCAAGACCAAAGTTTGCTCGATTTACTGATTTTTTTATTCGAGCAGAATCTTTATTGGTCACAATTGAAAATAAGGCCATAAAATATGCTCCCAGAGTTAAGTTAAATTTTATTTCAGATATTGACGATAATATGATTCTAGAATTAGCAGATGAGTCTAATGCAGATTTTATTATAACAGGAAACACCACAGACTTTACTTTTGACACCTACAAAAATACCAAAATACTTTCCCCCAAAGATTTTTGGTACATAAGTCAAATAGAATAAAATTTCATTTTTATAAAAATCATTCAGCGTTTAATATTTATGCCCTACGCCCTCTACAATCAACAGCTCATCAAAGAAGACGATTTGAAACTTCCCATCCAAAATAGAGGGTTTCTATATGGCGATGGTTTTTTTGAAACCATTGTTTTTGCAAATAATGAATTGAAATATTTTAATGCACATTATGCAAGGCTTTGCAAAGCTGCCAAGGCTAGTAATATAATACTACCCGCAAGCATGAGTTTAGAAAATTTAGAAAAACAGCTCGTCGCCCTAATTGACAAAAATGAATTGGAGGGAATGCAGCGAATTCGTATCACTTGTTGGCGAAGTGGTTTGGGATTGTACACGCCCGAGGGTAACACGGCTCAAGTGTTGATGACGGTTTCACAAGGCACAACTACACCTGCGTGCAAACAAAATGTAGGTGTGTTTACTGATATGTACAAACCGTACTCTACACTTTCATTTTGCAAAACATTGAGTGCAAATATTTATGTACAGGCCAGCATAGCCCGCCAAGCCTTACAACTAGACGATTTGATTATTTTGGGAAGTAATAAAGTGATTGCAGAATGTTGCTCTTCAAATATTTTCTTTATTCAAAACAAAAGTGTGTTTACGCCTACTTTAGAATCTGGCTGCATAGATGGCATTATGAGAAATGAGATTGTGAAATGGTGTAGTGAAAATGGTATTATTTGTAATGAAATAATGATTACAATTGACGAATTATCTCAGTTTGAAATGGCATTCACCGCCAATGTTACTGGGCTTAGCAGTATTGCATCAATTGATGGTATAAATTACCTAACCCAGCACCCGATATATGAGCGATTGAAAGAAAAATTCAACCTTATTCCTCAATAATTCTTACCTCGGTACGGCGGTTTTTCGCACAGCCGTCTTCGGTATCGTTGGAGGCGACTGGTGCAGTTTCGCCATAGCCTTTTGCAAGCAGTCGATTTTTATCAACGCTATGGTTCATTAGCCACGCTATTACAGCATCGGCACGTTGTTGCGACAGCCGTAGGTTGTATTCGTCACTGCCTTTGTTATCGGTGTGCCCTGCGATTTCAATTTTCATTTTTGGGTTTGCGAGCAACTGTTTCCATAGCTCTTTTAGTGCGGGTTCAGATTCCGGTTTCAAAGTTGATTTGTCAAAATCAAAATACACGTGTTCTAGTTTGTAAATGCGTAGGTATTGTGTAACCAATTTTATTTTCAAATCTTTCTGAAACTTAATAGCACCAACAGTAGCAGGGATGTCGAGTGGACGTTCAAAATTAAAATCTTCTCCAAATTTGAACACAGAAATTTTATACTTTTTGCCCTCTGGCAGTAAAATTTTAAAAACGCCATCTACATTGGCAACACCTTTGGCAGTAAGCGTAGTATCTACCCCAGTCAAGTTTATTTCTGCACCTTCTTCTGGAATACCGCTATAATCTGTCACTTTGAAAGTAACCAATGCCATTGTTTCTGTGGGGGAATCTTGGGCTATAGTGCTTGCAGCAGTGGCACAGACTATTGTTAGGAATACAAATATGTTTTTTAAGTTCATGAAGAAGGAATTTAATTTTCAATTTTTGAAATAATAAAAGCAATGATTAACAATTTGCAATTATTTTTATACAAATTCAATTTTAAGAAAAAGCCATTACCAATTACTAAACCAATTTGCATGACTATAGGCCTACTTTCAGATACGCATGGATATTTAGATGACAAGGTGTTTCTGCATTTCCAAGATTGCGACGAGGTGTGGCATGCTGGCGATTGGGGTGGGGTAGAGGTGGCGAATAGATTGGCGGCATTCAAACCTCTACGAGGTGTTTATGGCAATATAGATGGTAGAGATATTCGTGATTTGTATCCAAAAGATTTAATTTTTGAACTAGAAGGTTTTAAAATTTACATGACCCATATTGGTGGCTATCCCAGTAAATACAGCCTTGCGGCCAAAGAAGTGATAGAAAAAGAAATGCCAAATATGTTTATTTGCGGCCACTCGCACATACTTAAAGTAGTATCGGATAAAAAATATAATGCAATGCTTACCATCAATCCTGGTGCTGCGGGTAGGCATGGCTTTCAGCTAGTACGTACGCTTATAAAATTTGAAATTGCTGATAAAAAAATATTCAATATGAAAGCAATTGAGCTAGGTACTAAAATATAAAAGCCCTTGCAAATACTACAAGGGCTTTGTAAATGTGAGTTTACTGATATTATTCAGCAGATTCTGTAGGTCTTTTGATTACAGGAACCGCAGTCAAAAGTTTGATACTTTGTTTTCTCAATCTTACAACCAATCTATTTACTCTACCTTTTCTTTTTAATCTAGTGATGCCCATATCAATTTTATTTTTTTCAGAATTACAAATTTAGAATTTATTTTCAATTTTAAAAACTCTTTCTTTCGATTGC
>JAAFID010000185.1 GCA_013297765.1 Cytophagales bacterium
TCAGGATGGTATCTAAAAACACCTTTGCCGCCCCATATTGCAACCCACAGCATACCTTCGCTATCTATAGCCATACCGTCGGGCATACCAAGGTTTGGCGAGATGTGGATGGCTACTTTTTCAAAATCAATATGTCCGGTAGCAAGGTCAAAATGGTAAGATTTTACAGCATAGCTGGCACTGTCTATAAAATACATTTTGGTATTATTGGCATTCCACACCAGCCCATTGGCTATGGTGGTTTGTGGTATTTTGGTAGTGATGGTCAAATCTTTTTCTATACAGTACACTGCCCCTGCTTTTTCCTCGCAATTGAGGGCCATAGTACCCAGCCAAATACGACCCAATGCATCTACCGCCCCGTCGTTGGTGCGGTTGCGGGTATTGTTTTTTTCTATCTCTAGCAGCCAAGTCAATTCTTTGGTTACCAAATTGTATTTTGCCAAACCTTCTTCCAATGCCAGTAGCACTTCTGTGGCACTTGATTCTAGTACCAATGATACTTTTTGATGCAGTTGCCATTGGTTCAGTAGGCTGGTTTGCACATGATATTCATACAACATTTGCCCATCAATATTTACCCACATAAACGATGCTCTGGCATAGTTCCACATTGGGCTCTCGCCCAATGCGTTTTTGCATGCTACCAATACGTTTGCTTCCATTTTTTTTCTTTTTTTGTACTATAGCAAAGATTAGAATCCAATAGATTTTCCTTGGTAAAATTCTAACAATTTTAACTTGAAGAAATAATCGTATTTCGCTTGCGACACGTTGATTTTGGCGGTAAAGAAATTGTTTTTTTGAATTAAAAAGTCGGTAGTATTCATCAAGCCACCGTTAAATCTTTTCTCAGCATTGTTGTAGGCTGCCTCGGTGTATAGCACAGCTTCCTTGGCGGCATTGTAGTTATTGATAGCGGCACGTAGGTCGGCGGCTGCTTGCTCAATAGACTGCCGCAATTGGTTTTTAATATTTTGCTGATTGTTTTGTGCTATTTGAGCATTTACTTTGGTACGTTCTACATTGCTCAATACTTGCCTGCCGTTGAAAATAGGCACATTGAGCGATATGGCTACTTGTTCGCCTATTTTATCTTTCATTTGTTGCAAAAATGGATATTCACTAAAAGTATAATTGGGTACTGCACTACTTACTTGCTGAGTAGGGTCGCTAGCAAGAAAGCCTACATTTTGTATTCTTACGCCATTTATACCCATAATTTTATTGGCATTGGAATAAAAGCTGGAAATATTTGCCGATAGCGTAAGCCTAGGCATATAGGCACCTTTTGCCACCTTGATACCCACCATAGTACTATTTACACGTACATCGGCACTTTTTATTTGTGGTTGGTTTTGTAAAGCAGTATTAAAAATATCATCGGTATTGGTTATCATTTGCCCATTGGTTTCGGGTTCCGGAATTTCTGTTTTTTGTACCTCAAAAGCTGTAGTTACGGGCATATTCATCGTTTGCATCAAAGCTACTTTGGATAGCGACACCTGATTCTCGGCTCTTGCTACCAAAAGTTTATCATTGGCCAGTTGCGATTTTATTTGAAATAAATTTAACTCTGGCACGCTACCCGCTGCTACCAATAGCTGCGTACGATCCATTTGCGATTGAGTATTGGCTTGCTGCAAACGTGCATTTTCTAGTATTTCTTTGTTCAATATGATTTGCAAATAATTTGAGGTCACTAGCAACATCACATCATTTTTAGCCTTTTCTACATCGTACTTTCCGGCGGCGTAGTTCAGTTGATTTTGTTTGATGGTATTGGTCTGTTGAAAGCCATTGAAAAGCGTAACATTGCTCGACAATCCTATATTGTTTGTTTGGATACTTTGCTGTAAAAATTGATTGGTGGAAGGATCTATAGATCTCCCAAATTGGTAGCTATGACCAGCATTGGCATTTAAGTTTGGCAATCTTCCCAACTGTGCTTGCTTTACATTGATGCTATTTGTTTCATTGGTCAAGTTGGCATTGCTGATGGCGATATTTTTAGCAATTGCCTCTTCGATACATTCTCCCAAAGTCCATTCTTTCACTTGTGCATCGGCATTGTTGAGTGCAAGAGAGATAAATAGGATAGAAAACAGCATTGACCGTATGCAGATGAAACTTAATCTAGTAAACATAAAAATGAATAGGTTAAAATATGGGGTTATAAAATTGTAAAGTTAAATTTAATAAAAGATACTAAGGGTATCTAAAGCAAACCTACAAATACTTGCAATGGGTGAAATATGATAATTGATTAATATTTTCTTTACTGCTCACTACTCAGAAACGCTTTACAAACAGCCATCAATTCTGGAAAAAATATTTTAAAATCGGCATCCAAATTTTGATAGTTTAAATTCAAATCTTCTACCGCTTCTTCCATGTGCGAAACAAAACTTGCTCTACGTGCAATGCCCTGCAATGATTGGGTGATGCCTTCTATTGTTCCGTAATTTACCAACCAATTTTGCCGCATCATATATGGTAATGATTGTTGAATTTTAGAGGGCAAAATAGCTTCATTTTGTAATAGTGTTTGATAGACTTTCTCTGCATGGGTAGGCAAGGAAATGGAAGCGTACAAATTCCAGTTGATGGCTAAAAAATGATCATACAAAATATCCATAATTACTGCATCGTACTTACCATACTTGGGCAACAATCGTTCTTTGCTTTGCCTTACTATCTCATGATGATCGGTAAAAGTATCTATCAAGCGATGCAACAAGATTCCTTTGTTCACAGCTACATTATAACGCTCTACTTCCTTGCCTCGCAGGGCATCGGCTATGAAATTCCCTAGGAGAATATCACCATAAGAAAAGGAAAGAAAACTATGTGCTAGAAAATTCAAGTAGTGAGATTTATAATAAAAGAAACCGGTCTGGGTAATCACTAATCAAGCCATCAACTCCCATATTGATGAGCTTTTTCATGTCGGGCAATTCATTTACCGTCCACGGAATAATTTGCATTTTGTATTCTTTACATTGTTTTACTACTTCGTCTGTTACCCCTACGTAATCTGGGCTGTAGATGGTAGGTATAAAACCTAGTAGATGAATATTGTCAGACAAAGTCAGCTCATTTTCTACCAAAAGCGATAGTGAAATGTAAGGGAAATATTGACGCAAATATTGCAATGGCCGCACATCGAATGATTGGATGGTAAGCTTGTCTAGCACTTTGTACTGCTCACATACTTCAACCAGCAAATTGGTAAATTGTTGATAAGGCGGATGAAAAATATCCTCTCCCTCGACGGTAGATTTTATCTCAATATTAAATTTACAGTCGGGTAATTTATTTTTAATGATATAAGATGCTGCCGCTTCAAACACTTCTGATAGCAAGGGTTTGCGAGCTATAAAATTTTCTTGAGTTGGGAATCGAACATGATTTTTGCTACCACAATCGTACTTGCTCAATTGGGCATAACTCATTTGAAAAATATTATAATCTTTCTCATTTGCAGCGGTAATCTGTTTGCCATTTATCCCTGAACAAATTTCATGATTCAAAAACGGTTCATGCGAAACGACCACTTTCAAATCTTGGGTAATGACCACATCCATCTCTAGCGTAGTAACGCCTAGCGATAGGGCGTGTAGAAATGCAGGGATGGTATTTTCGGGCATTAACCCCCTGCAACCTCGGTGACCTTGAAAATCAAAAACTGCTTTTTGCATATTTCATCGTTATCATTTAAAATAAATATAGCCATATTTCAACATCCAATTAAACCATTCAATATTTTTAATGTCAAATAGGTGAAGCCTACCATCGATGACATTACCACTTCATAATATTAGATTTAAAAGCAGGTGTTGTGTAAAATATTTTTACACTGTTTATCTCCTATTGATTGCTTTGCAAGGGTCGATTCTATTGCCGTTGAAGGCACAAGAGCCTAGCCAACGAAAAGAAACAAAAAGATACATTCGCCCCAATTTTTATTTTAATTTTTATGCTACGCCAGAACGAAAATTTAAACGAAGCAATACAGAAAGCTATGGCTTTCGGCAGTCTAGTATAGGAGGCTACTTGCCTATACTTTCTAATTCATGGTATAAAAATGATGAAATTTCCATCGCATCATTTCACCTGTTGGCTCAAGGCAATTTTACAACTTCACGACCTCAAATAGGTTTTCTGGAAAACAACCAGCACGTACTTTATAAACTTTCTTTGGGGCTTACTGCCATATATGCTACGGGGAATAAAAATATCTGGTATGGAAGTATGCAGCCGTTTATTTCTCAAGACAAATATACTATCGAAAACCCTACTTGGCGACTTGCTGGTTTATTTATTTTTAACCGTACTGTCAGTGCCAATTTTAGCTATAGAATAGGTTTGCTACGTACTTATATGTTTGGAGAGAATATTCGGAATAACCTGCCTTTAGTGGGCTTCAGAGTCGGGCGTCTTGACAAGCTTCATCTAAATATGTATTTATTAAGAAATATTTCAGTCAATTTTCCAGTCGGTAAAAAAACCTGGCTTGAGCTATTTGCTAAGCCTATAGGCGGCTTGTATGTGTTTAGCAATTCCGATAGTTTGTTTGCCACCAAAGGTGCTATTCAATTTGGTCGTTACGAATTATTGAACGGAATAAATATTACTTACCGCCCCACCAATTCAGTAACACTTTTTGTAAGTACAGGTATCTCGTACGGAAAAAAAGTATTTCTAAAAGATGTTAAAAGCAAGGACGACCTTTCATTTCGAGCACCATTGTCCATGTTCTTTAACACAGGTATCAACATTGCCATTGGCAAATCAAAAACAATTCAAAACAATACAGAAATGTACGATGTGTTCAGCCTACAAAATATATGGAGTGGCAACAACCTAAACGGTGCAGCCAATACCAACGTTCCCAATAGTGCAGGCAACAGCAGCGATATAGAAAAAATAAACAGAATCAAATACAACGATGTGAAAGATTTGCTTTCGGATGAGTTGTAGAAAAATGTGAGGACATTTATCCTCACATCGGCAAAACCTATTTTCTAATAATTGCCCCAAACTCTTTCTCAAAAGTAGCCATTAGTTTATTCATTGCTTTATCTATAACCTCGTCGGTAAGCGTTTGCTCTAGGTCTTGCAGCATAAAGCTAACTGAATACGATTTTTTACCTTCTTGAATTTTGTCGCCTTCGTACACATCAAAAACATTGATGGCTTTCATCAATTTCTTTTCTTGCTTGAAGGCAATTTCACTTATCTGCTGAAAGGATACTTGCTTGTCAAGCACTAAAGACAGGTCACGACGCACTTCTGGGAATTTTGAAATTTCTTGATACACTACCTTATTGTTGTACATTTTTTCAAGCAATTCCATATCTATATCAGCATAAAAAACTTCTTGTTTTACATCGGCAAGTTTTAATATTTCTTTGCCCAAAGTACCCATCGAGGCCAATGTTTTTGTGCGTGCTGTAAGTTCGATACTGTATTGAAAATGTCCGTTGCTACCTATAGTACTTTCATATTTTTGAATGCCCGTTTTGCCAAGTATGCTACCCACTACAGATTTAATATCATGAAAATTCACCGCAACACTTTTACCTACCCAGCTCTCCGCTGCACTGTTGCCACTCAAATATAGGGCTAGTCTTCTCCTTTCAGCATATTTCCCCTCTATCCAATGATACGTTTTGCCAAATTCATACAATTTCAAATCTTTCTGCCGTCTGTTTACATTGTGTGCTATCACCTCCAAGCCTGAAAACATAAGACTCTGACGCATCACATCTAAAGTTTCACTTAATGGATTTAAGATTTTCACATCTGTTTCTGTCATTCCCAAAGTAGCGGAGTAGGCCGATTTAGTAAGGGAATTGGTGGTAATTTCATAAAATCCATTCCCCACCAATAAATCAGAAATTATCTTCTGAATTTTGTCCGTATTGTTTTCTGCAAATGGGGCTACAAAGCCAGCATATATATTATCGCCCAGTTCAATATTGTCATAACCATATATTCTCAATATCTCTTCTGTAATATCTGCTTCTCGCTGCACATCTACTCTGTAGGGTGGCACAGAGAGCAACAATTCACCATCTTTATCACTGATAATTTCAATTTCTAAAGCTGCCAAAGTTTTTTGAACAAATTCTTTTTCA
>JAAFID010000186.1 GCA_013297765.1 Cytophagales bacterium
GCAAAAGTCAACCACAAAAATATAGTTATTATAGATACTGCAGGTCGTCTAGCAATAGACGAGGCCATGATGCAGGAAATAGCAGAGGTTAAAAAAGCCGTGAACCCCACAGAAACGCTATTTGTTGTAGATTCGATGACAGGGCAAGATGCTGTAAATACTGCGAAAGCATTTAACGAACGCATCAACTTTGATGGGGTAGTACTTTCTAAACTTGATGGCGACTCTCGTGGTGGTGCTGCTCTATCTATTCGTGCAGTGGTGGAGAAGCCTATCAAATTTATCAGTACTGGAGAGAAAATGGATGCCCTCGATATGTTCTATCCCGATAGGATGGCTCAACGAATACTGGGCATGGGCGATGTAATATCACTAGTAGAGCGTGCACAGCAAGTATTTGATGAGGATGAAGCGAAAAAGCTAAACGCAAAGATTAGAAAAAATCAATTTAATTTCGATGATTTTTTATTTCAATTACAGCAAATCAAAAAGATGGGCAGCATCAAAGACCTTGTAGGGATGCTTCCAGGAATGGGCAAAATGCTAAAAGATGTAGAGATAGACGACAATGCCTTCAAACCTATCGAAGCCATTATCAAATCGATGACCCCAAAAGAGCGTGAAAATCCTGATATATTGAATGGCAATCGCCGTAAACGATTAGCTGCAGGTAGTGGTACTGATATTCAGCAAGTAAATAACTTGTTGAAGCAATTTGAAGACATGCGCAAAATGATGAAGTCTATGAATAAAATGGGTGCAGGTGGCAAAATGCCCAATTTAAAAGGGATGATGAGGTAATCGAAGTTAAATGGTATTGTAATTTCTTAGTTCTGAATAGGTGTTGGGAAAAGGTAAATAAAACGTGTTACCTATTTCCAACACATATTTCATAGAAAATTTTTCTAGCATATTGCCTAGATAGTATTTATAAATTTTGGCGAGACCATCTGCACTATACCAGCCCAGTAAAGGTTCGGGTTGTTGATTTTCATTGTGATAAACTATAAAATCATATTCTGAACCTGCCTCAGTACAAAAGTTGTAAAGGTGATTTATGCTTTTCTCACTCACATCAATCATGTCGCAAGCCAATATGATGATATCATGTTTTGGATATTGGCGGTGAATGCTGAGCAATCCGCCTAAAGGACCAGCAATCATTACATCATCTACAATTAGTTTTTCATAAGGAAATGAGATAGAATAATTTTCTACTTGTGATTGGTTTATAGAAATCATTGTAGGAATTTGCAGCAATGACAACTTTTCAAAAGCAAGGTTTGCCCAAGATACTCCATCTTTGACAAGCAAACCTTTGTCTTTCCCCATCCTGGTGCTGCCTCCACCACACATTACTACAGCTAGGATATTTTCGTTTTGAAACATTTTATTGCTTTTATTTTTAATTGATATAAACATGTTTACCTTGATTGGTAACGTAAATGAATTTATCTTTGAATTTATTCAAACTTTCAATTAATCTTTTAATACTATGAAAAAAAATATTTTACTGGCTATTGCGTGCTGTTATGCTTTACAAAATTTTGCTCAAATCCCTTCCCAAATGGGCTTAGTGGGCGATTATCCATTTAGCGGCAATGCAAAGGATATGAGCATGAGTAAAAACGATGGAATGGTCTATGGTGCTACGCTTACTAAAGATAGATTTGGTAAAGAAAATAGTGCTTATTACTTTGATGGAATGAGTTACATTATTTTTCCTGCAAAGAATATTGAGAACAATTACTATTCTATTTCTGCTTGGATAAAAATAAAGGAGTTGCCTACAGAAAGTCAAAGTGCTGCTGGTATTTTAGACATTGGAAATGATGGAGGAGACCAATTTTTGTATGTAGCAAGTAAGTTTGGTTTTAGTATGATTAATTATGTAAAAAATAATTCACCAATGAACTACTCTATAGGTACACTACCTAAAATTGAAACTTGGTATCACCTTACAGTGACTAGAGATGACAAGTATTTGATATTTTATATTAATGGAGAATTGAAGGGGTTAATGACAGTTCAAGGTTTTCTACCTTCTTATTCTACAAATCCTGTGGGTACAATAGGAGGGAGATTGAATGGTAATAAGCAGTTTTTTAACGGCACAATTGATGATGTAAAAATATACAGCAGAGCATTGGCCGAAACAGAAGTCATTTCATTACACAATGCCGAAGTAATTACGAGCAATGAAGATGCGGAAGCAAATACCGGAATTGCTGTTCTTCAAAACAATTTGGAAAAGAATAAATTTAAAATCGAGACCGAGCAAAATTTTTCAGGCGAGGTAATGATTACCAATCTTCAGGGTCAAACAATTTTTGAAACCAAAATTCTGAATTTGCTAGGGTCTCAAAATGTAGAAATCTCTGCTGCATATAAAGGTTTGTGTATCCTTAGTGTAACAAATTCATTTGGTCAATCGCTCAAAAAGAAATTTATATTAGAATAAGATTTTTTTCTTTTAATCATTTAGCATCGCTGCATGCTAAATGATTAAAAGTCTTTTGAAATTCACATCTGTTTCAAAGGTCAGTTTATTTGAAATTTTGTCATATTCAAACCCAATCACCTCGTTGTCGTTGCATACTTCTTTAGGTAAATAAGGCAAGCCATAAACAATAACACAATACGTGTTGTAGCTGCTCATATATTTGCCACTTATTTCTTGGTGAATTTCAAATTGCAAATCATCACCAAATGTGATGAATTTTTTGGTGCAGCATTCTTCTTTTGTGTACCCATACCCATC
Source organism: Cytophagales bacterium (assembly GCA_013297765.1). Classification (GTDB taxonomy): domain Bacteria; phylum Bacteroidota; class Bacteroidia; order Cytophagales; family Cytophagaceae; genus REBA01. Next base: position 2,762 of record JAAFID010000186.1, read on the forward strand.
TCCAGCATCTTCATATAGTTCTGAAGTCTCGTGGTCGTAGTGGTAATACACTTTTAAGGTCAATTGCTTTATTTTAACTTCTCCCACATACTGCATAATAGGGTATTGTGGCAATACTGCGCCTGCTTTCACGTACAGAGGAATTACGTCCAATGGTGCATCGGCCCAAGTTTCCATACCGCCATAAAATTTTTCATTTGTCCAATAGCTGTACCAGCAACCACTAGGCAAATAAAGCCATCTGCCTTCCACGCCCGGCTGCACTATGGGGCATATCAATAAATGATTTCCTAGGCCAAATTCATCCTGCCTATAATAGGTTTCGGTATCCATTTGATCTAAAAATGCCAAAGGGCGAATCATGGGGGTGCCTTTGGTAATGTGCTGCCAAAAGGTGGAGTAGATATAGGGCAATAATTGATAACGCAACTCTACATATTTCTTAAAAATGGCTTCTGCTTCTATGCCAAAAGACCAAGGCTCTTGGTCGCCATGATCGCCAGAGGAATGGGTTCTACAAAAAGGATGAAAAATACCTAACTGAATCCAGCGTACAAACAGCTCTGGCGAGGGTGTTTCTATAAACCCACCAATGTCGGTGCCTGAGAATGAAATTCCTGAAACATTTAGCCGTTGCACCATTACATTGGCCAGCCAAAGGTGTTCCCATGAAGCCATATTGTCGCCTGTCCATACAGAAGAATATTGCTGCACCCCAGAATAGGCAGACCTAGTGATGACTAGTGGGCGACGTTCGGGTGCATTCAATTTCATGCCTTCGTAGGTCGCTTTTGCCATCACAGAACCATATATATTGTGGGCTTTTCGGTGGCTGCACGAGTCTCCATCATAGTCGTGGCGTACATCGTCGGGAAAGGTTTCAATTTCAAATACCGCTGGTTCGTTCATATCGTTCCATACACCACGCACCCCATTCTCTGCTATTAAACCTTTGAATAACCCTGCCCACCACGCACGTACTTGTGGATTGGTAAAATCGGGAAAATTGCATAACCCAGGCCACACAGAACCTTTCATCAATGCACCATCTTTTCGTTTGCAAAAGTAACCCTTTTCTAAGGCTTCTTGATATACCCAATAATCTTTATCAATTTTTATACCTGGGTCTATAATGACTACTGTTTTGAAGCCTTGTTGCTCTAGTTCGGCAATCATTTTTGTAGGGTCAGGAAAATGGTCTTTATTCCATGTAAAACAACGGAAACCATCCATATAATCTATATCCAGATAAATCGCATCACATGGAATTTTTCTAGTTCTAAACTCATTGACTATTTGCCGCACTTGTGCCTCTGGGTAGTAACTCCACTTACATTGTTGGTAGCCCAGTGCCCATAGGGGAGGCAGCTCTGGTACACCCGTCAGTTGGTGGTAAGTCTCTACTACTTTTAGCAATTGTGGTCCATAAATGAAGTAGTAATTCATCTCGCCACCATTGGCCCAATAGCTGTAAACATTCTTGCGTTCGTAGCCAAAGTCGAAATAACTTTCAAATGAATTGTCAAAAAATATTCCATACGCCATTTTATGGTGTAGCCCTAAAAAGAAAGGAATATTTTTATAAAGAGGGTCTGAATTTTTGCCGAAAGCGTAGTGGTCTTTTCCCCATAGTTGGAACCTCTTTCCACGCAGATTAGAGTCGGCAGCCTTGTCGCCCAAGCCGAAAAAAAACGCTCCACTTTGGATTTTCTTACTCATCAATACTATCTCGCCACCTTTGCTAATATTGTCTTCCCAATGGTATCCTTTTTCATCTTCACACAATATTTTACCGTTACGATCAAGGATGGTCACTTTCATGTTTTCCTTTAATATTAAACATTGAATGAGAGATGTTTGAATAGTATAGTGATTATCGTTTTCCAAAAACTCTGTCCAAGTATCTGCCTCTAAAAATTGATGTGCTGTAGAGTATGAAAAATCTTTTTGAAATAGTCCATAAGGTGCATATCTAAAGCGTACTATTCTGTCGGATTTTACAGAGATTTCTAAAATACATTCTACTCCATGAATATAAAAATTATTTCCATTCTTGCTTGTCCACTGTGCCTGGCCTGGTACCAGTTGTACGGTGGGTTTTTCATTCCCCAAATTCATGTAGTTTTCCATCGTATGTCTTATTTTGGTAATATTCTGTATTATTCTAAATTGTGTTTTTGCAGCTTTGTTTTTTTATTTTCAATGCTTTTTCTTAACCAATGGTTTACTTTCCAAGTAAGCCAAGACGTACTCGTACCTAGCAATGCTCCTGCTAGCACGTCGGTTGGATAATGAACGCCCAAATATAACCTTGAGTAGCCCACACTAGCCGCCCACAGATAGCTAGGTGCAATCACATACCAGCGAGGCCAAGCGAGACTAATAGAGGTTGCTGTCGCAAATGCTGAAGTAGTATGCCCCGAGGGAAATGATGGGGTGAAATCTTGTGCTTTATTATTTATGGTAGTGTAGGCATCATAAGGTCGTGTGCGACCAATAGAATATTTTAAAATACTAGAAACTGCCATGGCACTTGCAAGCTGAACTCCCATAAGTAAAGATTTCTTCTTTATATTTTTGTCTTTTTTTAAAATTCCGATGCTAAAGTTTACCAGTGGTGTACCTAAGGCTACAGGTGTTGCAGAGGCACTAAGTAATGCAAAGGCATGGTCGCCAAAATTTGATTCTTGGCTATTAATTTTTTCTAATAAGGCAATGTCTGCATGGAAAGTTTGAGCTGAACAACTAGCAAAATCAATGGCAATGACCATCAATGTAAAATAAATATGTTTTGCCAATTTCATACAAAGTAAAAATACACCAATTGAGTTACCTATCACATGAAAATATAGCGTATTTTTATTTCTATGATTGTTTATTTAAAAAAATGTGTGTTTTGGGTTGTGTTAAGTTGTACGATACTGAGTATCGCTACAAATGCAATTAGCCAGGTATTGCCCGATAGTATTTTGAAAATGACATTTTCTGAGTTGAATTTGGGTTTAGATTATAGAACTTCCCAGGGTAAGTATATTCAAGTAAGTAGAGCGTCAAATCAATCTTATTTTACAAATAGTTATGGAATTTCTGGCCGCATGCAAAGTTCATTTGTGGGAAATTATTTGGCAGCAAATCAAAAAAGATTTCAAATAGGCGATGTGCTTGCTGGTGAAGTGGGGACAATGATTTTGCAAAGTAATAATCCTGACTTATTAAGCCCAATAGGTGTTGCGTACCGTTTTGAATTTGGTTTGGGAACAATTTTTAGAATCAACAAAAACCAAGATGTCGGTTTAAATTTGATTATTTTAAAATTTGCAAGAGACCTAGTGTC
>JAAFID010000187.1 GCA_013297765.1 Cytophagales bacterium
TTTTTTTGAAGGAGAATGAAAATTCCACCAAAATACTCAACCCTCTTCACGAGAAACCCATAGTAAATAATCACTTCCATCGAGCCTCGCTACCAATCTGCCGCACTATCTTTCTCAAAAACTCTTGTTTTGAAATGTTCAACACCGTCTTCATTCTTGGCATTGCATGCCGAACGAAGACTTAGTTTTTAGCATCAGTACCTTTTAATTAATATATCCATAGATTCCAATTTCCGTTCTATTTCCCTCTTTTATGAATCGAAATCCTTCATATATTTCATTTTCTTGCATGGTCGTATCTGTTATAAAATAATTCTTTTGAATCTTGGAAGAATTGTCAGAATCCAATTGAAATTTTCCATCTGAAATATATTTTACATAGTTCTTATCAAATCCATTATTGAAAAACGTTTGTGCTAACCATTTTGCTTTCTCAACTAAAAATGTGCTATCCTTAAATTTTTCTCCATCGGTTTTATAAATTGCAGAATACCCAAAATGGTTACATCCTCCTATACTTAAAATTAATGTATCCCCGGCTTCTAAAGGAACTATAGCATTATGACCATCCCATTGAAATTTTAATTGGGAATTATATTTTCGTATCGGTTCAGTAGTGAATTTATATGTATTAGTATCGAATACACAATCCGAGATTTCCGCAGATTTTTCATTAGATTCAACAACTACATTCTCTATTTTATTATCAAACTTTTCCCGATTAGATTTTTCATCAACGGAGCAACTTATTGCTAAAAAGGTAAGGAATATCAGATAAAGTGCATTTTTCATTTTCTTTGGTATTGCTGCTAACGCTTAATGTTGGTGCCGGGCGGGCTTTCACTAGCAAATGTTTAAAACTACGAAGTCCGCCCGCCTGGAACTAACATTTGTGTTAGGCGATGGCATTCTTAGATTCGAGGTACTTTATAAAGCTTCTATAAGTTTCATCCTTTTTTGAATCGAATAAGTCGAGTAGTGCATTTTTAATTTGAGTTTTGTCTTTAGTTGAGTATTCGCTACCGTTAATTACACTAAAGTTTGAAATGTTGATTTCAAATTCAGCTTTATCTCCCTTTGAAGGAAAGTCGGAAAATGAAAAAACGACATTACAGGAACCTTTATGTTGGTTATAAGTAAAGTCAAAGGAAGATTCCATTTCCCAAAATTGTAAATTTGAATGATATTCCTTTTCTTTTATAAAAAATGTGTCGTGAATTTGATTTCCTTTCAATTTCAAGGCACTTTTATTCTTCATCCAATCAATTAATTTTGGTAAAGGCTTTTTTTCATCAGGCTTGAACTCCATATTAATAATGTCATTGAAAGTAAAGTAAATACTTTTCATGTTGGAAGATAATCTATAAAAGAAGACAATTCTATCTTCATTAGAAAAGTCACCAAATAGAATCTTTTTTAATTCAGTATCTTCTTGTACTACTTTGTTGGCTTTAAAATGGTGGACAAGTTCTCTTTGTATGGTTTCAGCTACAAAGTTGCTTTCTGGTGAAGAGTATGATTTAATCAGTTTAATTTCATTGTCGTCAACTTTTTCAATTATAAGTCTTCCTTTAAAAACGTTTTTAGATTCGTACCAACTTTTGTTTAAATCTTGTCTTTCAATTTCAAAATCAATAGCAATTAAATTGGGGTTTTTGTCAAGTACGCAAATATTTGGCTCAGAAGTAAACCAAAAGTTTGCTCCTTCGGCTGGAATAATATTATCAAAGGTGAAATTTGAAAGAGTTTCTATAATTGGTTTGTCTGAATTCCATTCAAGACGACTCGTATTTTTTTTGGTATTGTCTTCTCTGGTATTTTGACAAATCCTTAAATCATCAAACTCCGAAGGGCTTAAAAGCAATGTTGAAATACAAGGTACTAATGTTTCTTTATCGGCATTCGTGAAAAAAATCCCTCTTCTTCTTAAAAATCTTTTTAAGTCTGAACTGCTTAAATAGGGTTGATTTGCAAATCCACGGATTAACTCACCAAATGGAAGAAACTTGTCAATATCTTTATGTTGAATTTTCATTGTTATTGTTGCAAAGCTTTAAAGTTATTGTTAAAACTTTCTACTTTGACGTTTTGAGTAAATATTTCATCTTCAAATGTACTTTTTGCGTTTCTAACGTCATAAGAATGTCTTACTTCGTTATAATCAGGAAATGAAATTACTATTTCACTTGGCCAAGATTTTGAAAGTTCTTTGCTTAGTCCAATCAATCTTTTCACATCGTTCAATTCGAAATTATTGTTCGTGCATATAACAAGAGTTGTTTTGTTGCTTTGTTTATTTTCTACCCTAAATGGTAATACTGTAGAATTTATATATTCAATTGGTAGAATATTTCCGTAATTTTTCTTTATTGTTGGGTTTATATTTTTTCCAGTATCAGGATAAAAAAATGAAATATCTGAATTTAGATATTTACCTTTTAGATACATTAATGAGGAAAATACAAAATCTATTCTTTTGTTATCAACAACATAAAAGCCATCATGGCTATAGTCTGAATTCAGTTGAATATTTTCGAGTTTAGAAATTATATCACCTGTTTCATTTTCTTCATTAGAAAGCCAAAACAATAGTCCAATATTTTCCGCAGAAATGTACCCTTTTATACTAGTAAGCTCTTTCAATTCTGGACTAAACTTAAAGCAATCAATCGCTTTTGACAAGTCGTCAAAATACTCTTTGAATTTAGAATTTGGGCTATTGGGATAAGCCTTGTTTGTAAACTTTACAGAAATACAAATTCGTTTAAGTACGCCATCAGTTAATGGAGATAGATATGAATAAAAGAAATCTATTCCATGTGTTTTAGTTTGATGAATGTCTTTCAAGCAATCAAATTCAATATTTCGAGGAGTTTCTCCCCAGCCTATTAACTTCAAAAAGTTTTCGACTGATTTTTCTCCAAATTCTCCAATTACTTTAGATTTTTCTCCCATATAATGGAATTTTGTTGTTGGATGGTCTAGTTGTAAGTTGTATTCTATCGCCTAACAATTGTCTTTGCGAAGTGTTTCGCAAATATCCAATATAGTTGCGTTGGTTGTTATTTTATTTATTGCTTATGCATCATTAACTTAAGTACATAAGTACAGTATTTAATTTATATATCCAATTTATCCAACGGACTTTTTATTTGATCAAATCTTTTGGTGGTAATATGGGTGTATATCTAGGTCGTGCGGCTATTGTCATGACCCAATCAAGTTGAATATACTTTAAATCTGTATCTTGTTTCAGCAAATGTGTTGCAAAACTATGTCGCAAAATATATCTGCTCGCCTTGTCTTGTTTACCAATACCCGCTTTTCTTACCGAAACTTTCAAAATACGTTGTGCATACCTACCAAATGCTGCCCTCCAGTTTTTACACTCAAAAAAGCACAGTTTTGGTTATATACTCTTGCATATTTTCTCCCTTACTGCCAAAGTCTTTGGCGACAATAAAGCATATTTGGCTAACTTGCAAATTGTCCACCGACTTTTGATGTTCCTGATCATTTTTTGCTTACATGAATATACGTTAGGGTGGTCTTTAACTCATCAGGCACAACGCAATTTTAATGCGCCTCTAACCAATTTTCCCCTACGCCCATACCTACTTCCATAGGCACATCCATCGGGATGGCCAGCCTCATCAGTTCAGAAACTTTTTCTTTGAGCAGGTCTATCTCTGAAATATGGGCATCAAAAACCAGCTCATCGTGTACCTGCATCACCATTCTCGATTGTAGGTTTTGCTCTTTCATCCACGCATGGATGCGAATCATGGCAACTTTTATCATGTCGGCGGCACTACCTTGAATGGGGGCATTGATGGCATTGCGTTCGGCAAAGCCTCGCTGGGTAATGTTGCGGCTGTTAATGTCTCGCAAATAACGCCTACGGCCCAGTATGGTTTCTACATACTCTACCTCCCGTGCTTTGTTCACCGTTTCGTCCATATAAGTTTTGATGGCTGGAAACTCTGTAAAATATGCCTCTATGATATCTGCGGCCTCTTTTCTAGGAATATCTAACCGTTGCGAAAGACCAAATGCCGATATGCCATAGATAATTCCAAAATTGACCATCTTGGCTTTGCGTCGCATATCGCTGGTTACGTCTGCTAAATCGACGTGAAACACCTTGCTGGCTGTGGTCGAGTGAATGTCGATGCCTTTTTGGAACGACTCCATCATGTTTTTTTCTTGGCTAAAAGCTGCCATAATTCTCAATTCTATCTGCGAATAATCGGCTGATAGAATCAGGTGGTTTTCATCTTTGCGTACAAATGCTTTACGTATTTCTCGGCCACGTTCGGTGCGAATGGGGATATTTTGCAAGTTGGGGTTGGTAGAGCTAAGGCGACCCGTAGCCGCTACAGCTTGGTTGTAGCTGGTATGCACACGCCCATCTACAGGGCTTATCAACTGTGGTAAGGCATCGATATAGGTCGATTTTAGTTTTTGCAATTCCCTAAAATCCATAATGTCTTTGGCTATTTGGTGCTCGTAAGCCAACTTCGACAGTACTTCTTCGCCAGTGGCATATTGTTTCGATTTTGATGTTTTCTTGGCCTTAGGGTCTAGTTGCAATTTGTCAAAAAGCACCTCGCCCAACTGTTTTGGCGAGGCAATGTTGAAATTAAGCCCAGCTTGATCATATATTTTTTGTTCTATAATGATGATTTCTTCTGCCAATTGTTTAGAATATTCTTTCAATGAAACTGGGTCTATCTTTACACCCTCGTTTTCCATAGCCGCCAGCACATCTATCAATGGGTTTTCTACATTGTCGAGCAAGGCATCTAGGTTTAGTGCTTTTATTTTGGGGGCAAATAATTGTTTCAATTGGTAGGTAATGTCTGCATCTTCGGCAGCATACTCGGCAATATCTGCAAGATTTACATCACGCATAGTGCCTTGCTTTACTCCTTTTTTGCCTATCAATGTTTCTATAGCTACAGGCGAATATTGTAAATAGCTTTCTGCTAGTGCATCCATATTGTGCCTCATATCTGGCTCTAGCAAATAGTGGGCAAGCATGGTGTCAAACATTTTTCCTTTAAGGGCAATACCATAATTTTTCAGTACCAGCAAATCAAATTTGATGTTTTGCCCAATTTTTAGGCTGCTTTCATTTTCAAATACTGGTTTAAATTGCTCCATCAATGCCCTCGCTTCCTCTTGATTGGCTGGCACGGGCACATAATAGCCCTCGTGTGCATAGTATGAAAAAGACATTCCCACAATCTCTGCCGTGGTGGCATCTAGCTTGGTAGTTTCGGTATCAAAGCAAAATTCTTCTAATCGAAGCAAATGTTTTATCAATTGCGACACCGCTTCGGGCGTATTTACTATGTGATAGCGGTGTGGCGTAGTGTAGATATTGTCCAAGTTTTTTGATTCCGAAAGCACTTCGGTTTCATCATCTTCTGTCTCTGTGGTGGCATTGCCACCAAACAAGCTCATTTGATTTGCATCGGCAGGTGCTTTCGACGGTTTGGAAATGGGGATTGTTGTAGTTGTAGGCTCTGCGACCTCGTCGCCCAATATTCTTTTTTTAATATTGCGAAATTCTAGTTCCTCGCAGAGTGCCGACACTAGTTCTTTGTCGGGGGCTTCTAGCAGCAATTTCTCTGGTTCAAAAGCCACAGGCACGTGTATGTCAATTGTGGCAAGTTGTTTAGATAGCAATCCTTGTTCTGCAAACTGAATTACATTTTCTCGTTGTTTGCCCTTCAGTTGGTCGGCATTGGCAATCAGGTTTTCTACGCTACCATATTCCGCTATCAGTTTTTGGGCCGTCTTCTCGCCTATGCCAGGTATGCCAGGAATATTGTCCACAGCATCACCTTGCAAGCCTAGAATATCTATTACTTGATGTACTTCTTTGACTTGAAATTTTTCCAATACCTTACCAACGTCTAGCACATCGTGCCCATTGCCCATGTATGCTGGGCGGTAGAGAAATACATTTTCATTGACCAACTGGCAATAATCTTTGTCCATCGTCATCATGTACACTTGAAAGCCTGCTGCCCCGGCTTGTGTGGCTAGTGTACCT